>JBDKIJ010000190.1:0-13854 GCA_039797155.1 Gemmatimonadota bacterium
CGAACCAGTCCACGCTCTTCGACCCCGGGAGCTATTTCGCCCAAGTTGGTGGTCCCTGGAGCTCCACGATTGCGGCGCTGCTCATGTCCGCGGGGCTCTTGCTCGCGGTGACATTGTTCGCTCTGCGAGGGGCGCGACAACGCCTGTGGCGACCAGTCGCCGTGGTTGTCGGCGTGGCGGTGGCCACGGGCAGCCCTTGGCTGCTTCGGCACTTGGCGTCGGGAATCGCCTTGCCAACCGATGGTGCCGGATTCCCGCTCTGGATCGGCTGGCAATTGGCGCTCGCGCTGATTGCCACGGTGCTGCTCCTCATGGTGATCGCATCGGCACAGACCGTCTGGCGTGGGGCACGCCGGGTTCCTCTGCTGATTGGGCCCATCCTCGCGATCGGGACGGCGATATTCGCCGTCGTCTGGCTCCAGCCGCCTGGCGAGTGGCCGGCCTGGTATCCCGCGTTATGGGCGCTCCCGGTCCTCGCCCTGATAGCCACGCCGCGTGGGTTGACGCAGATCGCTGCCGCCGCCGTCATTGCCGGGGCGGGGGCGGTGACGTTGACGTGGCAGGCGACGATCCGCGCGCGGGTCGATCTGGCCGCGCACGATCTGGCCCGCCTGGACGCCGTGGACGACAATGCGCTGCGACTGCTCGATCGCTTCGCGACGGCGCTGCGCGATGACGCGCGCCCCATCGAGACGGCCGACGCCCTCCTGCGTCAGTTCGCGGCGAGTGAACTCGCGATGGCGGGCTACCCGGCCCGACTTGCTCGGTGGTCCCCCCTGGTGCTGGATCAGCCGATGACGGCGCTGGACTTGGTTGCCGTGAACGACACGGTCGGCGCGCAGGCGTATCTCGCCATGCTCGCGCGACAGAGCGGGGCGATCGAAGTCCGCACCGTGGACGACGGTCCAACCACGCTGCTGATGGCGGCCGTCCCCGCTCGCGACGGCACCGTCACGACGATCGCGGTGCCACCGCGCACCCGACTGCTGCCCACCGATCCCTTTGCGGCCTTCACGGGGGTGACGGGTGCACGGCCGGCGCTCCCGCCGTATCGGCTCGAGCTGAGTGCTCCGGCATTGACGGACACCATGCCGCGGCCCTTGGTCTGGCAGCGGCACGGCGATGCGCTCCATGGGGATGGCGTGGCCGGTGATGCCTCGGGGTTGCGGCAGGTCCACGTCGAGGTGGAGCTCCGCCGGCTCGATACGCTCGTGCCGCGTGGGGCGTTGCTGATCGTGGTCGATGTGCTAGTGGTCCTCGGTATCTGGCTCGTGACGGCGCTCGCGGACGGGGGGATTGGGCGTCTCATTCGGGTGCGGCGGGCGCGATGGTCCCGCTCCTACCGGCTGCAGTTGAGTGCGGCGCTGCTGGTGTTCTTCCTCGCACCGGCCGCCATTTTTGCGGTGTGGGCGTGGGTCCGTCTGCAGGATGACGATCGCGCCGCACGGGAACTACTCGTACGGGAAACGTTGCGGGTGGCCGCGGCCGAACAATTGGCGGGGCCCGAGCGCACCGGTCCCTCGAGCACCGGCGCTCCGCTGTTTCTGTATCGCGCCGGTTTGCTGATTGGGGCCAGCGATCCGCTCCTCGCGGCGCTGGCGCCGCTCGGACGATTACTGCCGGAATCGCTCGTACGCGATGGACTACGCGAGGATGCGGCGTTCGCCACGCAGCGCGTCCAGGCGGGCGCCATGCGGACCCTGGTCGGCTACCGGGCGATTCGCGATGGCGCCTCCGCCAGCGGCGACATCCTCCTGTCGAGCCGCATGCCGCAGGCCGTTCCGTTCGTCCTGGCCACGCCGGCGCGCGGTGACGAATATGCCCTGGATGGACGGCGCGAAGATCTGGGCATTCTCGCCCTGTTCGTCGCCTTGCTGGGCGCCCTGTCGGCCGCGTGGTCGAGTGGGGTGGCTGCGCGCGCGTTGGCGCGGCCACTCGGCGCCTTGCGCGAGGCGGCCCTGGCCTTGGCCGTGGGGCGGCCAGCGCCCCCGTTGGGAACCGCGCCCGCGACCGAATTGGCGCCCGTATACCGTGCCTTCGGTCGCATGGCCGCGGACTTGGCAAACAGTCGCGCAGCACTCGAGGCGGCGCAGCGGCGAACCGCGGCCGTCCTCCAGCACGTCGCCAGCGGCGTGCTGGCCTTCACGGACCGCGGCGAGATCCTGCTGGCGAATCCGCGGGTCGAGGCGCTCCTCGGCCTGACGGTGCGCCCAGGACCGATCGCGATTGAGGGACTGTCACCGGACGTGCGTGCCATTGTGGATCGGGCGCGTCGGTTTCTGGACGGGACGTCGGACGACGACGAGTTCGATCTGGTGATCGACGGGCGACAGTTGCGTGCCCGTCTGACCCGCTTTGCGCGCGGCGCGGTCCTCACGCTCGATGACATCACCGACCTGGCGTCGGCGCAGCGCGTCCTCGCCTGGGGTGAAATGGCCCGACAGGTCGCCCATGAAATCAAGAATCCGCTCACGCCGATACGTCTCGGGGTGCAGCACCTGCGCCGCGCCTATCGGGACGGGCGCAGTGACTTCGGACAGGTCCTCGACACCAACGTGGCGCGCGTCCTCGCGGAGATCGATCATCTCGATGAGATCGCGCGCGCGTTCAGTCGATACGGGACGGCGCCCGCCGATCAGGCCGCGCCGGAATCCGTCGATGTGATGCAGGTCGTTCGTGATGTCGTGGCGCTCGAGCAGCTGGGGGAGCCCGAACGCGCCGCGAGTGGAGGCGCCAGTGGCGCCCCCGTGCAATGGCGCATCACGACGGAGCAGGAGGATCTCTGGGCGATGGCCCGCGGCGACGAACTGCGCGAGGTCATCCTCAATCTTCTCGAAAACGCCCGACTGGCGTCCGCGAAGATGGTGACCGTTGGCGTGCACACCGCGCAGGGGATGCTGCATGTGGATGTGCTCGATGATGGTGATGGCATTGCACCGGAGATCCTGCCGCGCATTTTCGAACCGCACTTCTCGACGCGTACGAGTGGCAGCGGGCTGGGGCTGGCCATTTCGCGGCGTCTGGTGGAAGGGTGGGGCGGGAACATCAGTGTGGAGAGCACCGTACACGTGGGCACGCGGGTCCGGATCAGCCTCCGTGAGGCGACCGCACCGCACGCACCCGCCACAGCGGCGAGCTCCCACCCGATCGGTTAAACTGCGATATGTCCGCGACGCCCTCGATGTCGGATCAGCATGCCACCCCATCGCCTCCGCCACACCTGCTGTCATGGGTGTTGCCGCCGGGGTGGTCGTGGGGTGAGGACGCGATCCAGCGCGAGCATCGCCATTACCAGGAAGTGATTGATGCCCTCGGGCGGTCGCTGTCGCTGGTAAGTGCACCCAATCCGGAGCACGATGTGTGGCTGCGCCATGAGGCGCGCGCGCTCGCGCACCGGAACCATCCATCGATTCCCACGACGTACCACTACTGGGCATCGTACGAGGAAAGCCGTCGCGGCCCCGGATATCTGCGCCGATGGATTGCCGGGGAAACCGTATCGTCGCGAGTTGGACGTGTGGGCCCCGACGGCGTCCCCTTCTCGATGCAGGTGCTACGTGAAGCGGGGAGCACACTCGCCTATCTGCACGATGCGGGCACGGCGCACGGGGCCATCTCGCCGAGCACGATCTTCCTCACCCCTGGCGGTCGGCTGTGGCTCCTGGGGTGGGAATGGGTCCTGCCACGGGAGCAGCGGCCGGCCGGTCTGGTCCCGGATCGGACGTTCACGCCGTGGGCACCGGAGTGGCGCGATCAGGAATGGCGCCCATCGCCTGCGTCCGATCAGTGGCAGCTGGCCGCGATGCTGTTCTTCATGGTGACCGGGGAGTTACCGCCGGCAGAGAACGCGCCGCCGCTGTCGTTGCTCCGACCCGACTGCCCACAGTCGCTCGCGTTGATCATCGAGCGCGCCCTCGCACCCGATCCGGCCGACCGTTTTCCCAGCATCGCGCGCATGATGCGCGAGCTGGATCGGCACGTGAATGTGCGGCAGCCGATGATCGCGCCGGATGCCACGGGCGTGCCGGACGGCATGCACACAGACGAAGCACGGCTGCGTTGGGCGACCGCAGACGATTATGAAGTGCTGTCCCCGCTCGGCCGCGGACTCTTCGGGAGTGTTTGGCGTGCGCGCGATCTGTCGTTGTCGCGCGAGGTCGCCATCAAGGCGCTCCACCCGCATATCGCGCGCGACGACGCCGCGGTCGCGCGTTTCCAGCGGGAGGCGCGTCTGGCGGCCCAGCTTGCGCATCCCTCCATCGTTCCGATCTTCGACAGCGACAGTCGGGGCGGTGTGGCGTGGTACACGATGGAGCTGGCCGAAGGCGGATCCCTGGCCCAGTTGGTCGCGCGCTCCGGGCCCCGTCCCTTCGAAGAGATCGCGCCGCAGGTCGATGACATGCTCGAGGCGCTCAGCGTGGCGCATGCGAACGGGATCATCCACCGCGATCTCAAGCCCGAGAACATCCTGATCGATCGCTATCGGCGATGGCGCATCGCCGATTTCGGTATTGCCTATGCGCGCGGTGACGACGCGGCGGGCACCTCGGGAACGCCCGCCTTTGCGGCGCCGGAGCAGTTGCTGGGTGAACCGCAGGGGCCGGCAACCGACTGCTATGCGCTGGCCAGCATCGTCTATTTCGCCCTGACCGGACATCCACCGTTCGGTGACGGCACACCGGAACTCATCCTCGCCCGTCAGCTCTCGGAGACGCTCCCGCAACGATTGGAAGCGGACGGGTTCGGTGACGCGATCGGGTCGTGGCTCTCTCGCGGGCTCGCACAGGCCGTCGAAGACCGCTTCGAGGATGCGCAGGACATGCGGACCGCGTGGCGCGAGGTGGTGCGCGCCATGCGACGGGCGGAAGACGATCGCCCGTGGTGGCGTCGTCTGCTTGAGGGGCTGCAGGAGGACGTGGCGCCCTGACGGGCGCCGCCGTTCAATCGGGGGCGCCGAGAAGTACGCGCGCCGCTATCGCGTCGAAGCGGGCTTCCGATTCCGCGTCCGGGCGCAACAGCGACACGATCACGCCGGTGGCGAACGAGAGGGGGATCGTGATCAGCGCCGGATTCTTGAGCGGGAACCAGGCGCTCTCGTGATGCAGCAGGTCGATCTGCACCGCCGGTGACAACGTAATCAGCACGAGCGTGGCGGTGGTCCCGACGACCATGCTCGCGGCCGCACCCGCAGTGCTGGTGCGGCGCCAGAAGACGCTCAGGGCGAGGGCTGGGAAGTTGGCGCTGGCAGCGATCGCGAACGCCAAGCCTACCATAAACGCCACGTTCTGCCCCTTGAAGGCGACGCCCAGCGCGATGGCCACCAACGCCAGCGCCACGGTGGCGATGCGCGCGACCTTGAGCTCCTCGCCAGGACGCGGATGCCCCTTGCGGACGACGTTCGCCCACAAGTCATGCGAGATCGCTGCGGCTCCTGAGAGAGCAAGGCCAGCCACTACGGCGAGAATGGTCGCAAAGGCCACCGCCGCGATGAAGCCGAGGAAGGGGCGCCCACCAAGGAGCTCGGCGAGCATTGGGGCGGCCATGTTCCCGCCGGCATCCACCGCTTTGATGGCCGACGGCCCCACGAGCACCATTGCGCCGAAGCCGAGGATGAACGTCATCAGGTAGAAGAGGCCGATCAATCCGGTTGCGATGAATACCGACTGTCGCGCGGCCTTCGCATCGGGCACGGTGTAGAAGCGCATCAGGATATGCGGGAGTCCCGCCGTACCGAACATCAAGGCCAGGCCGAGCGAGAGCGCGTCCCACGGATTCGAGATGAGCTTGCCAGGCGCCAACACGCCAGCGCCTTGCTGCGCGGCGGCCGCCGCAAAGAGGGCACGCGGGTCGAAGCCAAAGCGTGAGAGGACGAGGAGCGCGAGCAGGGCGGCGCCGCCCAGCAGCAGAACGGCCTTCACGATCTGCACCCATGTCGTGGCCAGCATCCCGCCGAACAGTACGTAGGCCATCATGGCCGCGCCGACAATCAGCACGGCGGCCTCGTAGGAGATGCCAAAGAGCAAACGGATGAGGCCGCCGGCGCCGACCATCTGCGCGATCAGGTAAAACGCGATTGTGGCAAGGCTCCCGTATGCCGCGCTCAAGCGCACCGGCGTCGGACGGAGACGGGCCGCCACCACATCGGCAAAGGTGTAGCGGCCAAGGTTGCGAAGGGGCTCGGCAATCAGAAACAGCACGACGGGCCACCCGACCAACCAGCCGGTCGAGTAGATCAGTCCATCGAACCCGCTCGTGGAGACGAGTCCGGCAATGCCGAGGAAGGATGCGGCACTCATGAAATCGCCGGCGAGCGCGAAGCCGTTCTGCCCGGCTGTGACGGAGCGCCCCGCCGCATAGAAATGTTCTGCGGTCTGCGTGCGTCGCGCGGCCCACCAGGTGATGCCGAGCGTGATGGCGATGAAGAGGGCGAAGAAGGTGATCGCCACCAAATCGGTGCGGCCTCTCATGGTGTGGCCTCCTGATTCCCGTGCGTGGCACGGAGCGTCGCCAAGGCGGGATCGTAAACCCTATTGGCCCACGACACATAGGCATACGTGAGCACCCATGCCGCGAGGATCACCACGATGCCCAGGACGATGCCGATCGATAGGCCGTCGGCGACCAGAACACCCAACGAAGCCGGGCGGAACGCCACCAGCAGGATGAAGCCGAAATAGATGACCACCATCCCTGCCGTAAGTGTGGCGGCCACGCGCCAGCGCTGCCGAGCAACCGTACGGCTGGCTTGAAGCAGGGCAGAGGTCGCGGCGTCGGTCGTGACGGGCGACGGGGGGGTCGGGCTTGTGCTCATGGCGCGCGAAGGTAGGGCGAGGCGATCTTATGCGGAAGAGTCCCCCCAACCCTCGTTCCGACCCGACCGTGAGTCTCCGCAAGTCGATTGCCCTGATCGCGCTCGTAAATGCGCTGGTCGCGCTGTACCTGCATCTCTGGAAGATCGGGCTGACCGGATCGCTGGCCTGCACCGGCGGCGGCGGGGGGTGCGAGTTCGTCCAGGGCAGTCGGTATGGCTGGTTTTTCGGCGTCGATGTGGCGCTGATCGGGGCGGTCGGCTACACCCTGCTGTTCGCCGCCGCCGCCGTGGGCGGCGTACTCGAGGAGGCTAGGTGGCCCACCCGGGTCATGCAGGGGATGATCTGGGGCGCCGTGTTGTTCACGATTCGGCTCAAGTACGGCGAGTTCATCGTCCTCAAGAGCTTTTGCCCGTGGTGCGCGATTTCGGCCGTCAGCATCACCGTGTGTGCGGTGCTGGTGACGCTGGATGCACGACGGCTTCGTGTTGCGGACCGGAACTGACGACTACGGGGTCGCGCTGTCGCCGACCATGACGGCGACCCACCGTTTCATCTCTTCTGGGATTGGATAACCGGGGAGGGTGCGCATGACGCGCCCATTCCGATCGACCGCGAGGAACGTCGGGGTCCCCGGATACCGGAAGGTGAGGCGGATCTGCGCCGACTCATCGCGTGGCCCCACCAGCTGCGCCCCAGCAATCTGCTCCTTGGCCAGCATTGGCGCCCCCTCGGCCGCCCCCTCGAGGGTGAGCACGGTCAATCGCGAAGCTTTGCGCCCCTCGGCGATACGGCCGATATCCGCGAGCGCCTTGCGGCACCACGGGCAGCTGCGGGAATTCAACATGATGATGCGCGGTTCCCCGCGGCGCGCCAACGCCACATCCCGTCCGCGAAGGTCACGCACGGTGGCGACCCCCAGCGCTTGCTCGAGTCGAGGTGCGGTCGCGGGCGCGGTGTCACTCGCGGCAACGGTGCCGTGATCGCGCAGGAGATCGATTGGCTCACGCTCCGCCGTCGCGCGCTTCGCCACGAGCACGGTGCAGGCGATGGCGATCAGGGCCAACGCGACATTGCCCACGCTGAGTGGCGGTGTGAATCGACCCGATGGATCAGAGCCCATAAAGCGGAATATACCCGGGTCGGGATCGTCAGGGTTCGCCGAACATCGCAGCGGCGATGATCCACGTATCGGCGCATCGCCACGTTGCCTGCAGCGCCACCGGCGTCGTAGCGAACTCGGGCATGTGCAATCGGGTCTTGGCGGATCCCGAATCCACCGTGGCGAGCTCCAGATCGAGTTCGACTTCAAGGAACCCGACGTATCGCTGCACGATCGGATCGATCGCCTTGTAGACGGCCTCCTTGACGGCGAAATGCACCAATTCGAGTTCGCGTTGATGGAGCGACGATTCGGCCAACGCCGTCACGCGCTGCTGCTCATTCGGCAGCAGGATGCGTGGAGCGATGGACGGCCGACGTAGGTCCGCCTCGGTTGGGCGACGCTCGAGATCGATCCCGACGTGCTGCATCGTGTTCGATCGTGGTGCGATGGCCGCGATGGCCAGCGTCTGCTTGTGGGCGATCGAGCCCGTCACCTGGTCGGGGAGGGATGGGGCGCCGCGCGCGGTGCGCAGAATTGGCCACTCGCCATCGTGACCGTGCACCCGCAGTGCCTGGCGCAACGCCAGCCGGCCCGCGACAAAGGTGCCACGCCGAGCCGCGGGCATCGCGCGTGCCATCGCCACTTCATCGGCATGCAGCCCGACCTCAGGCACGGTCGAATCCGGCAGGGCGTCCGCTCCGAGCGCGTCGACCTGCTGGGGGACCGGGGCCTCTCCCCACGTGAGGTTGGCGAACATGCTGAAATTTAACCGTTCTGCGCTGGCAATCCGACCTGACCCTGACAGTTTTGTGTGATGGCTCCTCGGCTGATCGACTCCAGCACTTCGCCTGTGGCATCTGCTTCGCCCTCTGCTTCGACCTCTGCGCCCGCGGCCTCCCGCCACGCCTGGTACGCCGTCGCCATCCTCACCTTGGCGAACGTCTCGGGGTTCATTGATCGGCAGATTCTGGCGCCGCTCGTGGAGCCGATCCGGCGTGACCTGCAAATCAGTGATACGCAGATCAGTCTGCTCGGTGGGCTCGGCTTCGCCCTGTTCTACTCCGTGCTCGGTATCCCGATTGGTCGCTGGGTCGATCGGGGGCATCGCCCGCGCATCGTGGCGCTGGGTGTCGCCGTGTGGAGTCTGCTGACGGCGCTGTCGGCATCCGCTCGTTCGTTTGGGCAATTGTTTCTGGCACGCATTGGCGTGGGCGTCGGCGAAGCCACCCTTGGACCGGCAGCGGTCTCACTAATTGCCGAGCAGTTTCCGAGGCAGCGCCTCGGCATTGCGATGAGCACGTACATGGTGGGCACCTTTGCCGGATCGGGGCTCGCGTATGCCATCGGTGCGTATCTCGTGCAGGCGCTCGATCGCCCGGGCTATGTCACGCTGCCCCTGATCGGCGACGTGCACCCGTGGCAGACCGTGTTCCTCTGGGTCGGGCTCCCCGGTCTCTTCATCGCGCTGCTCGCGCTCACGATGCGGGAGCCGCGGCTGGCGGTGGACCGCGCACGGCGCACGCAGGAGCCACCCTTCGCCGACGTGCTGCGCTATGTCCGCACACACGCCCGAACGATTGGTGGCCTGTCGATGGGATACGCCCTTTCGGCGAGTGTGAACTACGGCATCGCCTTCTGGTTGGCCGCGTTTCTCATCCGCACGCACGGGTGGACCGTTGGGCAGGCCGGGTTGTTGCAAGGTGTGCTGACCTCGACGCTCGGGGTGGCCGGTGTGCTCTTCGGCGGGCGTTTGACCGACCGTTGGAACGCCCGAGGGATGGTGGACGCGCCACTGCGGGTCGGCATGCTCGGCGCCGTCGGCATGCTCGTGTGTGCAGGGCTGTATCCGGTGATGCCCAACGCCACGTGGACCGTGGTCCTCCTGCTCCCCGTCAATGTGTTTGCCACGATGCCGTGGGGGGCCGCGAATGCGGCGATTGCTGAAGCCATGCCGTCGCACATGCGCGGGCAGGGCAGTGCGATTTATCAGTTGGTGGTGAACCTCGTGTCCGGTGTGCTTGGCCCCACGGCGGTCGCGGTGGTGACGGACACGGTGTTTGGGGATCCGCAGGCGTTGGGATGGAGTCTGTCGCTCAACGCGGTGTTCGGGATGAGTGCCGTGCTCGCCTTGCTGGCGTGGACGCGACCGGCGTACCGCGCGACGGTGGAACGCGTGCGCGCGGCTGAGGGTGACACGGCGGCGCGCTAGATCCGGACGCGGCGCGAGCGGACGACGATGTTGCCGGCGAGAATGCCGGCAGCAAGTGAAATCCCGATGATGGCCAGCCGGAAGGCCGTCATGATCCCCGCTTCGACTTCCTGACCGAGCAGCGCGGCGACGCTGCGGAAGCCGATGCTTCCCGGCACGAGGATGAGCAGGCCTGGCACTTGCGTGACCATGGCTACCCCCTGGCGCCAGCGTGCGAGCAGGGTACTGCCGGCGGATACCACGAAGGCCCCGAGAAACGCTCCAAGCTCCTCCCCCATCGCGGCCCCGGCGAATTTCGAGGTGAGGTAGGCCGCCGCGCATGCCAACACGATGAGGCCGGCATCCCGCGGCGGTCCGTTCAACAGGACCGTGAAGGCCAGTGGGGCGATCAGGAGGGCCACGCCTTCGGACCAGGCCGGGAGTGCCGCCGTCGATGTGAGCCCCGTGAGCAATGGCAACACGGGCGTCAGTACCGCACCGAGTGCGCTGCCCGCTTTGACCCCGAGCGCCAACCCGAAGCCAAGCCCGAGGAAGGTGATCATCGCCCCACTCAGCCGGGCCGTCCCCGATGCCAGATGTCGGGTGGACAACTCCGTCAGGGCGATGGTGAAGGTGAATCCCGGGAACAGGATCACGAGTCCCGCCAGCGAGGTCGCATACCCTGACGAGGTGCCGAGCAGTTTGTCGGCAAGAAACGCCGTCGTCGAAACCACGAACGCCGCCAGTGGGGCAATGACGTGGCGAGTGGCCTCCCCCCGACTCGCCCGGAGCACGATGATGCCCGTGATGAGTCCGAGGGCGGAGGCAATCAGCAAGTCGCCCACCCGCACCTTGAGAAAGCTGGCCACGGCCATGGACGAGAGGACGAAGGCCAGAATCACCAACCAGGGTGCGTAGGTTGCCGGGGCTCGGTCCATGGCATCGATGCGCGCCAAGCCTTCCGCGGGGGACAACGCCCCTTCGGTCACCAATCGCGTGATGTCCCCGAGTTCGGCGAGCTGCGCCAGATTCGGCTCGCCCGGTTCCACGCGCAGCAGGTGCACGTGCTGCTGCTCGACCGGGCCGATCCCGACCATGATGCTGGTGGGGGTGGTGAAGAATTCCGCGCGAATGCCGAGGCGCCTTGCGGCGCTGGTTAATGCCCGTTCCAGGCGATGCGCCGGCGTTCCATGACGGTGCAGGGAGCGCGCGAGTTCGAGCAGGAAGCGCCGCGTCTCCGGGGACGTCGGGTCCCCGCCTGGTGGCGGTATCAGGTGTTCGTCGGTAGGGTCGAACGGGACCATCCGTCAGCGTACGGAGCCCGGACGCCCGGCGCAACGGCAACCGGCTATCTTTTGCCCGAGTGTGACCGTGGCTCCCGTTTCACCTTTCCTCGAGATCCTGCCGTGTTCCGATTCCTTGCGCGTCGCGTTGTTCCGGTTGTTGGGGCGCTGTTCGCCGTCGCCTGTGGGGGGGATGATATCCCCGACGTCCCGTCGAATCCCGCTGTCGAGACGTATGCCGGCGCGCTGGGGGTGAACATCGCGCAGATGACCAAGCGGAATGACCACCTGTACATCCAGGACCTCACCGTGGGTAGCGGAACCGAGGCGGTGGCCGGTCGCACGCTCGATATGCGCTACACCGGGTGGCTCGTGAACGGCAATCGGTTCGACTCGAATGTCGGCGGCGCCGCCTTCTCCTTCACCTTGGGCGCGGGGATGGTCATCCCTGGATGGGATCAGGGAATCGTCGGTATGAAGGTGGGCGGCAAGCGCAAGATCGTCATCGGTTCAACGCTCGGATACGGTCGGTCGGGGTCCGGGCCGATCCCGCCGAACGCCACCTTGGTGTTCGACGTCGAACTGTTGGCGGTGCGGTGAGCATGATGGCCACCCGTCGCGTGTTGTCGTTCGCTCTCCCCGTCGGCCTGTTGGCCGGCGGGGTTTTGTTGTTGGGCCCCCGGCGTGCGATGGCACAGGGAGCCCCGTTCGATGTGGTGATTGTCAACGGGCGCGTGATTGATGGTACCGGGACGCCCGCGCGTCGGCTCGATGTCGGCATTCGCGGCGATCGCATTGTGGCGTTGACGCCGTCGCTGGCTGGGGCAAAGGCCACGCGTGTCATCGATGCGACCGGACGGACGGTCTCGCCGGGATTTATCGACCTGCATGCCCATCTCGAGCCATTGCTCGATATGCCGGCCATGGAAAGCGCACTTCGGCAGGGAGTGACGACCGCGCTGGGGGGACCTGATGGTGGCTCCCCCGTGCCCCTCGCGCCGTACATGGACTCGGTGCGGGTCGCGAAGCCCGGTATCAATGTGGGATATCTGATCGGCCATAACGATGTGCGGCGTGCCGTCCTGCGCATGGATGCGCGCGCGCCATCCGCCGATGAGTTGCAGCGGATGCAGCGGTTGGTGGCCGAAGGGATGCGGGACGGCGCGTTTGGCTTGAGCACCGGACTGCTGTATCTCCCGGGGACCTACTCGAACGTGGACGAGGTCGTTGCACTCGCGCGTGTCGCGAGCGACAGCGGTGGCATCTACACGTCGCATCTGCGCAAGGAAGGCATTGGGCTGCTCGAGGGCGTCGGCGAGGCGCTCGAGATCGGGCGTCGCGCGCGGATCCCGGTCGTGTTGACCCATCACAAGGCCGTAGGGCAGCAGATGTGGGGGAAGAGCGTGCAGACACTGGCGCTGGTGGATAGTGCGCGCCGCGCGGGCACGGACGTGATGATCGACCAGTATCCATACACCGCGACGCACACCGGCATCGGTGTGCTGGTGCCGAGTTGGGCGATGGCCGGTGGTGACGCCGAGTTCCGCAAGCGGGTGGCGGTACCCGCCGTCAAGGACAGCATCCTGCGCGGGATCATCGACAACATCCTGAATGATCGTGGCGGTGGTGACCTGGCGCGGGTGCAGTTTTCACGGGTGACGTGGGACCGCTCGCTTGAGGGGAAGACGCTCAAGGATTGGGCAGCGCGTCGTGGCCTTGCGCCTACCCCGGCCAATGGGGCGCAGCTCGTGCTGGAAGCGATGCTGAACGGCGGAGGGAACGCGATCTATCATGTGCTCGACGAAAGCGACGTCCGGCGCATCATGGTGCATCCACAGACCATGATTGCCAGCGATGGACGGCTGTCGCGTCCCGGCGAATTGCACCCGCATCCGCGTGCTTATGGCACATTTCCCCGCGTGCTTGGTGAATACGTGCGCGCCCGTCAGCTGCTCCCGCTGGAACTGGCCATTCACAAGATGACCCAGATGCCAGCGCGTCGACTCGGATTGGCAGACCGGGGCGTTGTGCGGGAGGGGGCAGTGGCGGATGTCGTGATCTTCAATCCCGAAACGGTCCGCGATCTGGCGACCTTCACCGAGCCGCACCAGTATCCCGTAGGTATCGACGTCGTACTGGTGAATGGTCAGGTCGCGGTGGATGGTGGCGTGACGACCTCCGCACGAGCCGGTCGAGTCTTGCAGCGCCCGCGACGGTAACAGGCCGACGTCTTTCCACGCAGGTTCACCTTCACCCCTCTTCGCAATGCGGACCGTTTCCCCACGACGAATTCTCGGTACCGGTCGGACCATGGCGCTGCTCTTCGGCGCGTGGCTCGTGCCCGCCAGCGCGCACGCGCAAGCGCGCGGGCTCGACGATCAGGATGTGATGCGCATGAAGAGCGTCGGTGGCGTGGCGCTTTCCCCCGATGGACAGCGGGTGCTGTATACCGTCTCGGCGTGGGAGCAT
>JBDKIJ010000191.1:0-5546 GCA_039797155.1 Gemmatimonadota bacterium
TGTCCTCGCCTGTGTAGGTCAGATCGAACCGCTCGGGCGCGTTGTAGTCGAGCTGAATGGTCCCTAGCTGCCACGCGCGGCCGATAGAATCGGTGACGTCGAAGTCGATCTTCGGGCCGTAAAATGCGCCATCGCCCTCCTTCATCTCGTACGGACGCCCGGTGCTTTCCAGCGCCGCCCGCAAGGCCGATTCGGCGCGATCCCACAGTTCATCCGTACCAATGCGCTGCTCAGGACGCGTGGCAAATTTCAGCTTCGCCGTGAGCCCGAACGTATCGTAGTACCCGAGGATGAAGTCCATGAGGAACTTCACCTCGCTCTCGATCTGGTCTTCACGCAAATAGACGTGGCAGTCGTCCTGCGAGAACTGGCGGACGCGCGTCAGTCCGGACAACGCCCCCGATAACTCGTTGCGGTGGAGCACATCAAACGTGACGTAGCGGACCGGCAACTCGCGATACGAGTGCTTGTCCGAGGCGTACAGCACGTGGTGCGACGGGCAGTTCATCGGCTTGAGCGACATGTCGTGCTCGCCCGTCTCGTTATCGAGGACGAGGAACATGTTCTCCTTGTACTTGCCCCAATGCCCCGACTGCTCCCACAGCTTCTTGTTGTATAGGAGGGGAGTCTTGATCTCGAGGAACGCCTCGCGCTGCCGCTCGCGGACGAAGCCTTCGAGCGTGTTGTAGAGGGTCGTCCCCTTCGGTGTCCAGAACGCGGCCCCCGGCGCCTGCGGGAAAATCTGGAAGAGCCCGAGCGACTTCCCGAGGACACGGTGATCGCGCTTCTTCGCCTCCTCGAGATTGTGCAGGTGCTGATCGAGTTCGTCCTTCTTGAAGAACGCCGTGGCGTAGATGCGCTGCAGCATCTGCCGCTTCACGTCGCCGCGCCAGTAGGCCCCCGCGGTCGTCAGCAGCTTGAAATGCTTGAGGTACGACGTATCGGGCACGTGCGGCCCGCGGCACAGATCGATAAACGGCCCGTCAGTGTACGTCGAGATGACCTCGTCCGAGCCTTCGAAGTCGGCGAGGCGCTCGAGCTTGAGCGGGTCATCCACGAACCGCTGGCGCGCTTCCGCGAGCGAGACCTCTTCCCGTACGAACGCGAACTTCTCCGCCACGACTTTCTTCATTTCCGCCTCGAACGCCGCGAGATCTTCCGGCGTGAACGGCTTCTCGACTTCGAAATCGTAGTAGAAGCCATCGTCGATCGCGGGACCGAAGCCGATCTTGGCATCGGGACGGAGGCGACGCACGGCCGTGGCCAGGATGTGCGCCCCGGAGTGACGCAGCACCTGGAGCGCGCGCGGATCCTTGTCCGTGATGACGACGAACGCCCCGGACGCGCGGAGTGGCGTCATGAGGTCCAGGACCTCGCCATCGACCGCCACGGCAAGGGAGGCCTGAAGCAGCCGGGCGCCGATGCTGCCGACGACGTCGCGCGCGAGTGTCCCGGCCGGGACCTCTCGGGTCGCACCGTCGGGAAGCGTGAGGACAATCATGGCATCGGAGGCAGTCGAAGCGGCGCTCATCGGAGACCTTGCACGAAGGACAGAACGGGACGGCGGAATGGAGCCCAACAGAACCAGCAAAGTTACCCCGTCCGGGGGTACCGGCGCCATTGTGTCGACTGGGGGCCTCATCCCCGATGAGGAATGGGTCTGGGGAGGTTAACTTGTCTGAATGACTGCGCCCGACGATTCGCTGCCTACCACGTATGACGCCGCGGCCACCGAGGCTGCCTGGTACCCGCGCTGGACCGAACACGGTGTGTTCACGGCCTCCCCCGAGGAGGCGGCGACGCACGAGCCGTTCGTGATTGTCATCCCGCCGCCCAACGTGACGGCAGTGCTCCACATGGGGCATGGGCTCAACAACACGGTGCAGGATGTCCTGATTCGCTGGCGCCGCATGGCCGGCGATGCGGCACTGTGGGTCCCCGGCACCGATCACGCCGGGATCGCCACCCAGAACGTCGTGGAAAAGCAGCTCGCAGCCGAAGGGCAGTCGCGCTTCGATCTGGGGCGTGAGGCATTCGTCGAGCGGGTGGCGTCCTTCGTCGATCGGACTGGGGGCGAGATCCTCAATCAGCTCAAGTCGATCGGTTCGAGCGCCGACTGGTCGCGGACCGCGTACACGTTCTCGCCCGAGCTGTCACGGGCCGTCCGCGAGACCTTTGTACGGCTCTACGAGGACGGCCTCGTCTACAAGGGGCATCGCGTCATCCACTGGTGTCCGCGATGTGGCACGTCGCTCTCGGATGAAGAAGCGGAGTTCACCGAGACCGCGGGCAAGTTGTACCACCTGCGGTATCCGCTCGCGAGTGACCCGACGCAGGGGATCACCGTGGCCACGACGCGCCCCGAGACGATGCTCGGCGACGTGGCGGTGGCGGTGAATCCGGACGATGAGCGCTATCAGGCGCTGATCGGTCAGGAGGTGGTCCTGCCGCTCAACGGCGTGCGCATTCCGATCATTGGCGACAGCTACACCGATCCGGCATTCGGGTCGGGGGCCGTGAAGATCACGCCGGCCCATGATGCGAACGACTTCGAAGTCGGCAAGCGGCACCAGCTGCCCATGCCGGTGGTGATCGATGCCGAGGGGATCGTGCGCGAGGTCGACGGGGCCGCGGGCCGTGTCCCCGAGGCGCTGCGCGGTCTCGATCGGGCGGACGCCCGCAAGGCGATCTTGCCGCTCCTCGAAGCGGCCGGTGCGTTGGTGAAAATGGAACCGCACCAGCACAGTGTGCGGCACTGCTACCGCTGCGACACGGTCGTCGAGCCGCGGCTTTCCGATCAGTGGTTCGTGCGTATGCAGCCGCTGGCCGACAAGGCGTTGACCGCGCTGCGATCGGGAGAACTCCGGATTCTCCCAGAGCGGTGGGAAGCCGTGTACGTCAATTGGCTCGAAGGGATCCGCGACTGGAACATCTCGCGGCAGATCTGGTGGGGCCATCGCGTGCCCGTCTGGTACTGCACGGCCTCGTGCGGACACGCCCCGATCGTGTCGCGCACCGATGTCGCCGCGTGCCCGGGATGCGGCGGGGCCGTCCGTCAAGACGAAGACGTGCTCGATACCTGGTTCTCGAGCTGGTTGTGGCCGTTCAGCACGCTGGGATGGCCCGACGAGACGCCGGACCTCAAGGCCTTCTACCCGGGCGACGTCCTCGTCACCGCGCCGGAGATCCTGTTCTTCTGGGTCGCGCGCATGGTCATGAGCGGCTGCTGGTTCATGGGGAAGGCGCCGTTCCACACGGTGTACCTGCATGGCACCGTCCGCGACATGCAGCACCGCAAGATGTCGAAGTCGCTGGGCAACGGCATTGATCCGCTCGATGTCGTGCACCTCTACGGCGCCGATGCCCTGCGCTGGACGATGGTGGCAGGGCTCGGTCTTGGTGTCGACGTCATGCTCGACCCCACCGATCTCGAGAAGTCCTTCGCTCCGGGACGCAACTTCTGCACGAAGTTGTGGAACATCGGTCGCTTCCTGCTCTCGCGCGTGGGGACCGATCCGGTCACCCCGGTGTCCGCGTTGCCGTCGGCATCGCTGACCGCGGCCGATCATTGGATTCTCGAGCGGCTCGATGCCGCCATTGCCGACTGTGATGCGGCGCTTGGCCCAGCGCGACCTGCCAATGGCGCGACGTGGACGGAGGCCGAACGCTCGCGCGGACTGCGGCTCTCGGAATACGCAGAGGCCGCGCGTCGCTTCGTGTGGAACGAGCTCGCTGACTGGTATCTCGAATCGGTGAAGCCGCGCCTCAATGCGGAGGGCGCCGATCGGGAAGTGGCGCGTGCGGTCCTCGCCCATGCGTTCGATGGTGCCCTGCGCCTGCTGCATCCGGTGGTGCCGTTCATTACCGAGGCGCTCTGGCAGCAGCTGCCACAGACGGCCGATGGCGCGATGCTCGCACGCGCCGCGTGGCCGGTGGCCCGTGGCGGAAGCCGTGACGAGGCCAAAGCCTTCGAGATCGTACGCGACGCGGTCGCGGCGATCCGTCAGGTGCGCGCAGAATACAATGTGCAGCCTGGCGTCTGGGTAGACGCCCTGCTGGTCGCACCGGACGGCACCCAGGCGATGGTCATCCCGCAGGTGGACACGGTCGGCGCCTTGGCGCGTGCGCGCGTGCAGGCCGCTTCCGCCAATCCCGGTGGTGCGGCCGCACAAGTCCTGTTGACGAGTGGCGTGGAAGTGGTCGTCCCGCTCGCGGGGATGATCGACCTTGCCAAGGAGCGGCAGCGCCTCGATGGAGAGCTGGCGCAACTGGAGAAGCAGCTGACGGCGCTGGAAGGGCGGCTCGCCAACGAGGGCTTCGTGGCCAAGGCCCCGCCGCAGGTGGTGGAGGCCGAGCGTGCCAAGGCGGCCGAGTGGCGTGGGCGCGCCCAGCAGCTGCGGACGAAGCGCGAGGCGCTGGGGAACGGATGACACCGCGGTTGCTGCGCGGGTGGGCCTCGCGCCTGATGACCGGCCTATTGCTCGGCGGATGCGCCAATCAGGCGCTTCCCCCGGGCGGCCCCCCGGATGACCTCCCGCCGGAGATTCTGTCGATCGCGCCCGCCAACGGGGCGACGCTGACAAAGCCGCGCGACATCGAAATCCGTTTCGATGAAGTCATCAGCGAGACCCCGCGCGGTGGCGGTCGGGATTTGCGCGATCTGGTATTCATCAGTCCGCGCAGTGGCGTTCCGCGCGTGAGCTGGGGACGTTCGCGGCTGATCATCCGGCCAAGCACCGGCTGGAAAACGAACACGGTTTACACCGTGCAGATCAAACCCGGCCTCCAGGATCTGCGCAACAATGGCATCGACTCGGTGATTCGTCTCGTGTTCTCCACGGGCGGCCCCATTCCGATGACCAAGCTGGATGGCGTGGTGTTCGACTGGGCCGCGGGCAAGGGATTGGCCAATGCGGTTGTGGAGGCCATTCCGGAAGGCAGCCGCGGACGTGATACCACGTTCTATCAGGCCGTCGCCGACTCCGCCGGGCGTTACGTGTTGGAGCACTTGCCATCTGGCCCGTACTTCCTGCGGGCGTTTGGAGACCGCAACAGCAGCCGGACACTGGACCCCCTCGAGCTGTGGGACTCCACGCGTCTTTCGCTCGAGCGATCAAACACCGTGGAACTGTATGCTTTCGGGCGGGACACCGTGGGGCTGCGCATCAGCGACATTGCGCTGCTCGACAGCAATCGCACGCTGAAGGTCACGTTCGACAAACCATACGCCCCGAATCAGGTCATCACCCCACTCACCGCGGTTATCAAGCGACCGGATTCGTCGCAGGTCCGCATTCGCCTCGTGCGGACGGCGGGGGAGAAGAATCGCGCGGACTCGGCACTTGCACGTGCGAAAGCGGATTCAGCTGCCCGAGTGGCGGGAAAGGATTCTACGCCAGTCATGCGCGCCAAGGCCGATTCGCTTGCGCGCGTGAAGCGCGCGGATAGCGTCGCAGCCGTCCAACGTGCGCGACGCGATGCGGAGCGTGCAGCACGAGCGCGTGGACAACGGCCGCCGGTTTTTGACACCCTGCCACTGCCCAAGC
>JBDKIJ010000192.1:0-4645 GCA_039797155.1 Gemmatimonadota bacterium
CACGGAATGCCTGCGTATCTCAATCGGATCGGCACCGCCGTCCCCCCGCACGATGTCCACGCGGCGTTCGTCGGGTTTGTCGCCCAACGTCTGACGGACGACCATGACCGGCGCTTGTTCGCCCGCCTCGCGTCGCGGTCGGCCATTGCGCATCGGTACTCGTTCGTGGATCCGCTGGCGCAGTTGAGCGCCGATGGGACCGGGGCCTTCTACGTGCCGGGCGCGTTCCCTTCAACGGCGACGCGGATGCGACGCTACGAGCAGCATGCGCCGGCGCTCGCCGCTGACGCGATCGAGGCGCTGGCGCTCGGTGCTGATCGACACCGTATCACGCATCTGGTCGTCGCAAGCTGCACCGGGTTCATGGCTCCCGGGCTCGATCAGGTGCTCGTACGACGACTCGGGCTGTCCCCCTCGGTGGAGCGGACCGTGGTCGGCTACATGGGGTGCTACGCGGGGGTGACGGCACTCCGGCTCGCCCATCATCTCGTTCGCTCGGATGCCTCCGCGCGGGTGCTCGTCGTATCGCTCGAGCTGTGTACCCTGCATTTTCAGGATACAACGACGATTGAGGAGCTGCTGTCGATGCTGCTGTTCGCCGATGGATCCGCGGCGGCGCTGGTAACGGCGGATCCTGTCGGATTCGAGCTGCGCGATTTCCGATCCGCGAGTCTGCAGGAGGCGGCCCATGCCATTACGTGGCAGATCGGCGACGAGGGCTTCGTCATGCATCTGTCGACCGAGGTGCCGCGCATCATTCGTGGCGCCATGGAGCTGGAGTGCGCACGGGACGATGACGCGGGACTCCTACGCGGCACATCACCGGCGCAGTATCCGCTGTGGGCGGTGCATGCGGGCGGCCGCGCCATTCTCGATGCGGTAGAGGCGGGATTTGCGTTGCCGTCTGGGCAGCTCGATGCATCACGCACCGTGCTGCGTGAACAGGGGAACATGTCCTCGGCCACGATCCTGTTCATCCTGAAGCAGCTGTTGGCCGACGCGCGTGAGGCACCACGTGGGACACCGGGGTTCGGGGTAGCGTTCGGCCCGGGGTTGGCGGCGGAGAGTTTCCGCTTCGCGGTGGCGTGACGGCGCCCGTTCCTGCGGGCGGGCGCGACCTCGTGGATTTCTCTCGTCGTGCCAATACGCCGGAGTTAATGGATGCCGACGACCTGCCGATGGATCGGTATCGGGCGGTGCTGCATGATCTGGCACGCGTGAATGTTGTGACACGCGCGGCGGCGCCGACGCTGCGTTGGTTGGAGGGGATTTCGACGGATGGGCCGATCTCGATCGTCGATGTCGGCTTCGGGCAGGGCGATATGCTGCGCGCCCTTGCGCGATGGGCGCAGCGGCGTGGGCGGCGCGTGTCACTGCACGGCGTGGACATCAATCCCCGGAGCGCCCCGATTGCGACGGCGATGACGGATGTGTCCCTCGGTATCCACTACCACACCGGCGATGCCGCCACAATCGTCGCTGCGATGGATCAAGCTCCTGATGTAATCATCTCGTCGCTGGTCGCGCACCATATGACCGATCCGGAGCTGGCGCAGTTCATCCGGTGGATGGAGCAGACAGCACAGCGCGGATGGTTCATCAATGACCTGCACCGGCATCCGCTGGCGTGGCGAGGATATCAGGTGCTGGCGGCACTTATGCATGTCGATCCGATCGTTCGACATGATGGGGCACTGTCGGTCCGGCGGGCGTTTGTTCGTTCGGACTGGGAGCGCCTGCTTGTTGACGCTAAGGTTCCGGCGCAAGCCGTGACTATCCGTTGGTCGCTTCCCTTTCGGTGGGCGATCGGTCGGCGTACGACGGCTGCTGGCGCATGACACGTCCCGTCATCATTGGTGGAGGACCGGCTGGCGCTATCGCGGCACTTCGCTTGGCGCAGCGTGGGCAAGCGGCACTTCTGCTGGAGCGGCACGACGCGCCTCAGGATGTCATCTGTGGCGAGTTCCTGTCTGCGGAAGCGGTGGCGCAGCTGGCAGCGCTTGGGGTGGATGTCCGCCGCATTGCTGGCGTGCCGATTGATCGCATCGAGATCGCGGCCGGGCGCCAGCGCATGGCAACGCAACTCCCGTTTGTGGCACACAGCATTCGGCGACGCGATCTCGACGATGCGTTGCTCAACGCGGCGTCGCGCGCCGGAGCGGAGGTCCAACGAGGGGTGCGTGTACAGCAGTTGAATGAACACGCGATCGCCACCTCGGTCGGCGACATTGGTGCGTCGGTGCAGTTGCTGGCGACGGGGAAGCATGCATTGTCCGGTCAGCCACGTCGGGAGAGCCCGGCGGGGCACGCACCAATGATCGGGTTCAAGCAGTATTTCCGCGCAACCCCGCCGTTGGCCGCGAGCCTCGCGCGCACGGTGCGGGTGGTGCTCTATGAGGGCGGCTATGCCGGTGTGCAGCTCATATCGCCGGATGTCGTCAATCTCTGTCTGGTCGTACACCGCGCCACGCTCGAGGCGATCGGCGGAAACTGGGATGGCGTCTGTCGACGACTGGCCGATGAACCGATGTTGCGACCGGTCCTCGATGCGGAGCCATTGCTGCCCAAGCCGTTGGCGATCAGCGGTGTCCCGTACGGGTTTCTGGCGCAACCGGATCCCAAGGATCGGGTTTATCGCCTGGGGGATCAGGCGGCGGTCATTCCGAGCTTCTGTGGCGACGGGATGGCGATCGCCATTCACAGTGGTGTCGTGGCGGCCGATGCCGTCGTGGATGGCGCGGACGCGTCCACGTATCAGCGTCGACTGCTCGCCTCCACCCGACGACCCGTACAGATTGCGCTGCAGGTCCAGCGTATCGCGCAGCATCCCGTCGCCCGTATGGCCGCCCTCGCAGGGTTGACCATGCTTCCCGGTGCCGTGCGCCTTTTGGCGCGACTTACCCGCATGCCGAACCACCCCCGATCATGACGTCTTTGCTCGCTTCACGAGATGCCGGCCTGCTCGTCATCCGGCTGGCCATCGGTCTCTCCCTGGCGTTCCTCCATGGCATCGGTAAAGTGCCACCAGCCGAACGGTTCATCGCCGGTGTGACCGACATGGGGTTCCCTCTGCCCGTGCTGTTTGCATGGGCCGCGGGGCTTTCAGAGTTCGTCGGTGGGCTGCTGGTGGCGATCGGCCTATTCACGCGTCCCGCCGCGGCCAGCATCGCGATCACGATGGCGGTGGCAGCCTTCATTCGTCATGCGGGTGACCCGCTCGGCGATCGCGAGTTGCCGATCGTTTTCTTGTGTATCGCCTTGGGGGTGCTGCTCACCGGGGCCGGCGCATTCTCGGTGGATGCCTGGTGGCAACAGCGTCGCACGAAATAGATCCGCAATGACTCTCCCGCAACGCGCGCTCGGTACGCAGGGGCTGTCCGTATCAGCCATCGGCCTTGGCTGCATGACGATGAGCCATGGCTATGGGATCCAGAGCGAGCGGGACGAGGCCACCGCGATCGCCACGCTCCATCGCGCGTTCGATCTCGGCTGCACGTTTCTCGATACGGCCGAGATCTATGGGCCGTACACGAACGAGACGCTGATCGGAAAAGCGGTGCGGACCAGTGGTCGTTCGCGGGATCAGCTCGTGATCGCGACGAAGTTCGGATTCCGGTTTGAAGGGGCCGCGGTTCACGGCATGGACAGTCGACCGTCGCGGATTCGTGAGGCGGTCGAGGGGTCGCTGCGCCGTTTGCAGACCGACTATATCGATCTGTTGTACCAGCATCGGGTCGATCCGGCGGTGCCGATCGAGGAGGTCGTCGGCACGATGCATGAGCTCGTGCGCGAGGGGAAGGTCCGCTATCTCGGTTTGTCGGAGGCGGGGGCCGCCACCATTCGTCGGGCGCACGCGGTGCATCCGATCAGCGCGCTGCAGAGCGAGTATTCGTTGTGGGAGCGGAACCTCGAGGACGAGATCATTCCGCTCTTACGGGAGCTCGGCGTTGGGCTGGTCCCCTTCGCGCCGCTTGGGCGGGGATTCCTCACGGGGACCGCGGTGCCTGCGGAGTCGCTGGATGCGGGGGATTTCCGGCGTGGCGATCCGCGGTTTCAGGGGGACAACTTCGTGCGGAACATGCAGGCGGCCGAGGTGGTGCATGTCATGGCCCGCGAGAAGGGGGTGACGTCGGGGCAGGTCGCGCTCGCGTGGATTCTGCAGCGTGGCACCGATGTGGTTCCGATTCCTGGAACGAAGCGGGTGGCCTATCTGGAGGAGAACCTTGGCGCCGCGACGGTGGTGTTGAGCGATGAGGAGATGCGCACACTGTCGGAGATGCTCGGACCCGGGCGTGTGGCCGGGCTGCGGTACAACGCGGAGCGCATGGCGCAGATCGATCGCTGACCCTGTCGATTGCGCGCCGGCGTCGCTGCGTATTGCCGGCCGTCTCGGACGTTATGCGACCATCTCAACTTCTGACGGGGACGTCTAGCCTTCGTTGTCCAGTCTTGTCGGGATGTGGGGCCTGCGCGACGTTGGATGGGTTCAACACCGTTCTCCACCCACCACCTCCCCTATTTATCCCGTGAAGATTTCCCGAAGGGTCCCGTCGGTCCGCGTCGCCGCCACGTTGTTGGCGAGTGCTCTTGTCCTTGGCGCCTGTGACGCGCCGTCTGGTGTTACGGATATTTCCGGGACCGAGCC
>JBDKIJ010000193.1:0-4346 GCA_039797155.1 Gemmatimonadota bacterium
TCGTCGAGCGGGGCATGGGGCGTGGTGGAGGCGGCCGAGCAAAGGGGGCGACAGCCGATGACCCTCAGGCTGACACGATATGGCCCCTGTCGCGTCTCGGCGTGGGTCCGGGTTGTCGGTAACCCACTCCCAGCAGGTGCCATCGTCGCCGTCTCTGGACGAGTGCGCCGCCTCGAGCGCGGTCTGCGGATCGACTCGGCCACGGTCGTGGCCCGGAACGGGACGGCGCCGCTGGTCGCATGGCGTGGTCGCATTGGCGCGTCGATCGATCGCCGCTTCGGGACTCGCGCACCGTTGGTGCGGGCGCTGCTCATCGCAGATCAACGGGCGCTGGATACCGATCTGCGCGACCAGTACGCGGATGCCGGGCTCGTTCATCTGCTGTCGGTGTCGGGGCTCCATGTCGCGATCATTGCGACGGCCTTGCTGACACTCGGTGGCCTTCTCCGTATCCGAACGGCGTGGACCGAGACGATCGCGCTGCAGCTGGTGCTGCTGTATGTCGCGCTGCTCGGGTTCCCGGCACCGGCGGTGCGCAGTGCCGTGATGCTGGTCGTGACCGCGCTCGCCAAACGGTGGCAGCGCCCGGTGCATGGGTGGACCGCCCTCGCCCTTGGGGCGGTGCTCCCCACCGCCGGTGATGTCCTTGTGGTACAAGATCTCGGATGGCAGTTGAGCGTCGCCGGGATGGCGGCCCTCGTGGGCGCGGGCGCACTTCAGCGGCGATGGCGACGTTGGGCACGAGGCGACGCGCGGGATGAACTTCGTTGGCTGCGCGCTTCGCGTGGGCTGTGGCGACTGCGGGGATGGCGAGGCCACTTACTCGGTGAGGTCACGACCGGGACGATAGCGGTCCTCGCCACGGCGCCCATCATCGCATGGCACTTTGGCCGACTCAGTGTCGTGTCCCCGCTCAGCAATCTGCTGGCGGCTCCGTTGATTGCCGTGCTGCAGCCCGCGCTGTTTCTGGCCATGCTGCTCGAGCCGGTACCGTTGGCGGCGCAGTTCGTCGCCGACGCGGCGCAGCCGATGATGGCCCTACTCGACCGGCTGGCCACGGTGTGCGGACAGCTCCCCTTCGCCGTGGTCGGGGTAACACCGGAACGCACGGTCGTCGTGCTGATGGGAGGGGCCGCACTGCTCGTCCTGCGGTCAACACGCTCCTGGCGCATGACGCCATGGCTGCTGGCCGCGGCGCTACTGGGGCTCGCCGCTCTCTGGTGGCCGGTCCTCGGCTCGCGGCGACACCCATTTGAACTCCACGTGCTGGACGTGGGGCAGGGGGATGCCTTGGCGCTCCGGACGCCGAAAGGGCGGTGGATTCTGGTCGACGCCGGTCCACGATGGGAGGGGAGCGACGCGGCGCGTCGACGGGTCATTCCCTGGATTCGTCGCCGAGGGGGGGAGGTGGCGCTCTTCGTCCTGACACACCCCCATGAGGACCATGCCGGTGGCGCACCGACGGTGATTGAGGCCCTGTCGCCGCGTGGGTGGTGGGAAGCAGCCTTTGTTGGCACCAGCCCGAGCTACCGGCAGGCCCTGAACCGCCTCGCGGCACAGCGCATTCCGTGGCGTCGCGTCATGCCGGGCGATCGCTATCAGCTCGATGGGGTGAACATAGAAGTGCTCGCACCAGCACCGGACTGGGTGGCCCAGCAGAAGAATGCCAATGAGACCTCCGTGATCCTGATGGTCGCCTTCGGATCCCATCGATTCCTGCTCACGGGCGATGCCGAAGGCGGCGAAGAGGACTGGCTGCTGGCCCAGTCGTCGCGCCTCCGGGCCGACGTACTCAAGCTGGGACATCATGGGAGTCGAACCAGCACCTCCCGCGCCTTTCTCGATGCGGTGCGGCCGCGTGTCGCCATTGCAAGTGTGGGCGCCGGCAATCGCTATGGGCACCCCGCGCCGGCGGTGCAGTCCCTGCTGCTGCGCTATCAGATCCCACTGCTCCGTACCGACCTCGACGGGTCGATCATTGTCCGGAGTGATGGCTCAACTTTGACGGTCGCAAACGACCACGAGCAATGGAAGGTTCCAGACTGATGGTATTTCTGACCCATGATAGGGACGAACGCCGCCTTTCTGAGGTGCCACAGTCGCCGTGAAGCGCGGCCGTACGGCAATACTCTTGCATGAGCTCGACCAGTGAAGCCACCTTCCTCGCATCGATGGGGCATCGGGGAGCCGAATGGGGAACCGGTGCGACCTGTCTTTCTTATTCAGCCCTCTGGAGCCATCAGCCGTGGTCAAGCACACTGCGACATCGGTCGTCACCATCGAGCGCTTCATCATTGAGCAGGAACGCATGTTCCCCGATGCGACGGGTGAGCTGTCGGGCATTCTCTACGACATGGCGTTGGCGGGAAAGATGATCGCCAACAAGGTGCGTTCGGCGGGGCTGGCCGACATCCTCGGGGCGACGAGCGATGTGAATGTGCAGGGCGAAGTACAGCAGAAGCTCGACGTCATCGCCAACGAGATTGTCGTGAAGGCGGTGGATCATGGTGGGCGACTCTGCGCGATGGCGTCCGAAGAGGAACCGGACATCATTCACATCCCTGAGGGCTTCCGCTCCGGCAAGTACGTGCTGCTGTTCGACCCGCTGGATGGTTCGTCCAACATCGACGTCAATGTGCCGGTCGGCACCATCTTCTCGGTATTCAAGAAGATCACGCGCGGCGCGCGTGGTGACATGGAGGACTTGTTGCAGCCTGGCCGCCGTCAGGTGGCCGCAGGTTACATCCTCTATGGATCGAGCACGATGATGGTGTACACCACGGGACAGGGGGCGCATGGGTTCACGCTCGATCCGTCGATCGGTGAATTCCTGCTGTCGCATCCAAACATCAAGATTCCCGAGAAAGCCCGCTATCTTTCAGTCAACGATGCCTACGAGCAGGACTGGCCGGAGCCAACTCGTGCCCTTATGCGGCGGTACCGCGGCCTCGATGGCCAGCAGAAGGCGCTGAACGTCCGCTACGTCGGCTCCCTCGTGGCCGACTTCCACCGGAACCTCCTTGGCGGCGGGGTATTCTGCTATCCGGCCAACAGCAAGTCGCCGCGCGGTAAGTTGCGACTGCTGTACGAGGCCAATCCGCTGGCCTTCATCGCCGAGCAGGCGGGCGGTGCCGCGACCGATGGCTATGGCAGCATTCTGGACGTCGAGCCGACCGAATTGCACCAGCGGACGCCGCTCTACATCGGGAGCCGCCATGAGGTGGGGCTCGTCGATCAATTTCCGCTCCCGCGCTTTGTCGCGCCCGGCGTTCCGGAGCGCCGTAGCGGCCATCAGCCGCCCACACCCGCATCGGCCCCCGTCGGCGCGGCGTAATCGTCGCAGTGGCCGGATCCGCGTGCGCGGGTCCGGCCGCTAAGTTTGGGGGATGAGCGAGACACGCCTATCCCCCTCCGGCATTGACGTCCCCGTTGTGGTACGGCCGACCGACAACGGTACGGACTACATCCGCGACCTTGGCGATCCCGGGACATTCCCATTCACCCGCGGTGTGCAGCCCACGATGTATCGGGGCCGCTTGTGGACCATGCGCCAGTATGCCGGATTCGGCACGGCGCAGGCCACCAACGAACGATTCAAGCTCCTGCTCGAGCGGGGACAAACCGGCCTCTCGGTCGCCTTTGACCTTCCCACGCAGATGGGGATCGACTCCACGTCGCCTCGTGCACAGGGCGAGGTTGGTCGGGTCGGCGTCGCCATCGATAGCGTGGAGGACATGCATCGGTTGCTTGATGGCATTCCGCTCGACAAGGTGTCGACGAGCATGACCATCAACGCGACCGCGTCCACGCTGTTGGCGATGTATATCGTCGTGGCTGAAGAGCGCGGGATCGCGCGCGCGGCGCTCTCCGGCACCGTGCAGAACGACATCCTCAAGGAGTACATCGCGCGCGGCACGTACATCTATCCGCCGGCGCCGGCGATGGCGCTGACGGCAGAGATGTTCCGCTTCTGCGCCGAGGAGGTTCCGCAGTGGAATCCGATCTCCATCAGCGGTTACCACATACGCGAGGCGGGGGCCACGGCCGTCTAAGAGGTGGCGTTCACCTTCGCCGATGCCTTGGCGTATGTCCAGGAGGCGGTCTCGGCGGGACTGCCGGTCGATAGCTTCGCGCCGCGGCTCTCCTTCTTTTTTGCGGCCCACAACGATTTGTTCGAGGAAGTCGCAAAGTTCCGCGCCGCACGACGCCTCTGGGCGCGCCTCATGCGCGAGCGCTTCGGCGCCCACGATGCCAGCTGTCGTCTCCGCTTTCATACGCAGACCGGCGGCGTCACGCTCACGGCGCAGCAGCCGCTCAACAATGTGGTGCGGGTGACAGTGCAGGCG
>JBDKIJ010000194.1:0-4829 GCA_039797155.1 Gemmatimonadota bacterium
GAAGAACGGATCGAAGGCGCGCTTGGCCACCTCGGCGTCCATCCCAGTTCCGCAGTCGACGACGTCGAGGCGGGCGTAGTCTCCCGCGGGGACATGCATCGTTGCTGCGGTGGGCTCATCCATGAGCGCCTTGGTCAGTCGCACGAGGAACCAGCCACCCTCGGGCATCGCGTCCCGGGCGTTCGCGGCAAGATTGAGTAGAATCTGATCGAACCCGCCACGATCCATGAACAGATCGAAGGTGCTGGTGGCGTCGCCGATCTCGAGGCGCAAGTCGATGCGTTCCGTCAACAGGCGACGGAGCAGATGCTGCACGTCGCGCACGGCACCCGCCGCGCAGAAGCGCTGGGGCTCCGTCGTGCGTCGCCGACTGAAGGCAAGGAGTTGCGACGTCAGCGCACCGGCCCGATTGGACGCCCCAATGATTTCGCCAAACAGCTCCTGAAACGGCGACAGCGCCGGTTCCATCTGGAGCAGCTGGGATGCGCCCCCGATGACGGTCAGCAAATTGTTGAAGTCATGGGCCACACCGCCGGCCAGTAGCCCGAGCGCTTCCATCTTGTGGGCGTGCCGAAGCTGCTCTTCGCGTGCACGCTCGGCATCCATGAGGCGCTGCACCTCGGCGGTGCGCTCTTCGACTCGCTGCTCAAGATCGCGCGTCAGCGCCTGCAGCGAGCGGTTGGCCTCGTACAACTCCCGCGACTTCGACTCGAGAAGGCGCTCCGCTTCCTTGCGGGCCTCCCGCTCGCGAGCGAGCCGGCGCTCAAGACGGGCGACACGGTCGGCTTCATCAGCCACTGTGTGCGCGTCCGGGAGCGCCGGCTCGGAGTCAGGGGTCAGGGGTGGGCACATGACGAACTGTCAATCTATACCCCGGACCTCTGAATTGCCGATCGCTGACTCCTTACTTCGTCGCCGCCGCGAGCCGCCGGATCTCTCCGGCCATCGTCCGCACCCGGGCGGCGTCCTTGGCCGCCTTGGCATCGGCATCCACCTGCACCGCCAACGCCCGGAGTGAAGCCGCGCGCGCTGCGCCCTTCTTCTGTTCCGCCGCGTCGAGCGCCGAGGAAATAGCCGTGGTCCGATCCGCCGCGAGTCCGCCGTTGCGCACCAGCTGATCGAGGTACGAGCGCACCACCACGAACGCCGCCGGCCACGTCATCACCGGCTGGCTTTGCGGGTTGTACTCCTTGAACTGGACCAGCTTCGCCGCGGCGATCTCGTTGGCGGAGAGGTTGGCATTGGGGGCGAGCTCGAGGATGTCGAGCCCTCGATCCAGCTCGGACGACACGACGAGGCCATTCCAGTAATAGGCGCCCCATGAGCCGCCGATCACGTTGCCGCCGCCACGCTGGGCGGCCATCGCGGCCGGCACCGGCATATCCACCGGACGCGGCGCGTCGATCGAGCCGCGATCGAAGTAGCCGATTTCATAGGCCGAGTCGGGGTGCGTGAAGTCCATGACGCTGACGCCGCCCTGGTACCACCCCTGGATGTACAGATCACGTCCCGGCACCGGAATGAGCCCGCCGTTGTGCGAGACGCAGTTCTCTTCCGCGGCCTGCGAGGCCGGCAGCTTGAAGTACGCGCGCTGCGCCTGCCGGTTCTTCCCGTCGAGCGTGATGACCGTGTTGCCACCGAGTTCGATCATGCTCGAGGCCTGACACATCGGGCCCGTGCCGCCGCCCCATTCGTCGGTCTGAATCAGCTTGCGGCCGTCGTTGCTGAAGGCCGCCGTGTGCCGCCCCTGATAGTTGTTCGTGTCGGCGAGTGCATCGATGCGGAACGGCTTCTCGGGATTCGAGATGTCGACGAGGATCGAGTGCGTCGAGCAGGAGGCCGCGAGCAGGTTCTTGGCGGGATACGCCGTCACGTCATGACAGTTGCGCGGTCCTTCCGGCATTTCGGGTGCAGGGGCCGGACGGCTGGCGCGCGCACCGGCGCGCCGCGGGTCGGCGGGGAGGCAGAACTGCTTGCACTCACCGGCGCCACCGAGCCCCGAGAAGATGCGTGCACCGGGGATGACGCGGGCGTTTTCCGGCTTGTTCAGCTCGACCTTGATGATGTCGAGCTGGAAGAGCGAGTTGGTCGGGTCATCCGGATTTGCGCCGTTCTTGCACCCGGCCAGCTCCGTCTCCGGGCGCGCGCCCTGCTGCCCCGACACGTAGATGTAGATGATGTTCTTGTCGGTCTTGTGCGGAACGACCGTGTGCGTGTGCGAGCCTTTGCACGTCTGCACGTTCTTGATCAGCTTCGGCGCCTTCGGATTGCTGACGTCGAAGATGCGCACGCCGGCCATGTGATCCTTCGGGTCCTGCACGCCACCCGCGCCACAGTCGTTGCGGTTCCCTGCGCCTTCCGCGGAGATGAACAGCAGGTTCCCCCAGATGGACGGATCGCCTTGCGACGTGATGCACTGCGTGACCGACGCGACGACCGGCTTGGCGGGGTTGGACACATCCCAGATCGTGAAGCCGGCGAAGTTAGCCTGGTAGATGTAGTTCCCGGCGAACGCCAGATCGGAATTGATGAACGTCAGCCCACGCACCGTGTCGAACTGCGCCGGCTTCGGCGAGAACGACACCTGCTTCATGCCGCTGATGGCGATGCCGGCATCGAAGCGGCCCGGCTTGAGGGTGCTACGGGGATCCTTGTTGCTCGGATACGTTTGCGCCGACAGCAGCGTCGGGGCGGCCGCCATGGCAAGGAGAAGGGTAAGGCCACGCAAGACGCGCATCGGATGACTCTCCGGTGGGGTGGGAAAGGTTACTGCGGGGGGAGTTGTGCGAGCAGACGACGCATGATGCCGATCTCGGCGGTCTGCGCCGTGACGACGTCATTGGCAAAAACATTCGCGTCGACTTCCTGACCGGCGCCGGGGGACTTGAAGAGGTCATCCACCATCTTGATGGCGCCAGCGTGGTGCTTGATCATGCCGACTAGAAAGAGCCGGTCGAAGGCCGCGCCCTTCGCATCGCGCATCGCCTGCAGTTCCTCGTCGGAGAGCATGCCGTCCATCCGCACGCCGTGCCACGACGCGGTGTCGGGAGCGAACTGGTTGTAGCGGCGCAGCCAGTCCTGCATGATCTGGATTTCGGGGCCCTGCGACTGATCGATCTTGCGCGACAGCTTGAGCAGCTGGGCGTTGGTGCTGTTGGTCTCGGCGATGCGAGCCATGACAATCGCCTGCGCGTGGTGCGCGATCATCATCTGCATGAATTCCACGTCGGCCTTGGTATACCGGGCGCCAGGCGGGATCACGATCTCCGGTCCCATGTGGTGCATGCTGTGATCCATGCCGCCGGAGGTTGCCTGTGCGGTCGCTGCCGATGCCGAGCCGAGGAGCAGGGTGAGCATCACAACGGCAGTGCGGAAGCGGGGGTGCGGCATAGCGAACGGGCTCGGGAAAAAGACCGACGGGGCTGGTGCGCCAGACGGGCAGGGGCACCGGAAAAAGGGATACCCTTAGACGTTACGGCTTCGGCGGGCCGGGCACTAGTTCATGGCACAGGCGGAAGTCACGAAATCCAACGCTCGGGCCAGTGATGAGGGCGGTGATATGGCCGGTGATATGGCTGGTGCGTTTGGTGATCAGGGTTACGGCGAGGGGCCTGCCGTGGCGCCTCTCGCGCTTGGCGGTCAACCGTGTCGCGGCGATGCGGTTGCCGTGACCAGCGCGGCCGCGCTCTGCCAGATGATGCGATGGGCGGGCACGGTGCCACCGTCGGCGGTCGCACGGGGCGCCTGCTCGACCGAGTCGCCGCCGCATCGGGCGTACATCGCGCGCGCGGGCGCATTATCCGCGAGCACCCACAGGAACACGCGGTCGCTGGTGTCGTTGTCCCGGGTGCTCAGCCACAGGCCCAGCGTATGAAGCAGGGCCCGTCCGATCCCGCGGCCATGATGTGATGGCATCACGTGGAGGTTTTCGACGTGGGTGCCCCAGCGGGCGTCGGCGGCGGGGCGGGCGTACAGGAAGCCGACGAGTGCATCGCGCTCCGTCGCAATCCATCCGAGACTGCCATCCGCGATGGCGAGACGAGTGCGCCACGCCGACTCGCGGTCGTGTTCGAGATCCCCGTCCAGATACGCGTCGCGCAGAATGCCGCGATAGGCGTGTCGCCAGCAGGTCGCGTGGATTCGCGCGATGTCGGGGGTGTCGGCGGGATTGAGTGGGCGGATGCGCCACGGAGTCATGACGGGTGCTATGGCAGTGCCGAATTACAGCCGCGTGACGTGTACCGCACGAATCGCGTTGTTGCCGTAGCCGAGGCGGTTCCAGACAATGCGCTCCGGCTGCACGGCGCCGGTGGAGTCGGTCGCGCGACTACGCAGCGTGACCGCGCCTGCCGGGAACGGGCCGGCATACGTGAACGGCGTCCAGGCCCACCGCGACACCGGGGCTCCGAGTTCCGCCGACATCCATGGTCCGTCATTCACCTGCACCTCGACGGCGGTGATGGGCCCGCCCCCCGACCACGCCCAGCCACGCACGGCCTCCACAGGGCCGGTGGTCCCGTCGACGGGTGCGATAATCATGCTCTTCACCAAGGCCTGCGACACCGGCACGACACCGTTCGGCGTCTCATAGACGTATCGCTTCCGCTGGAAGTAGCCGGTGAACGGCGTCGTGATCACCTCGAGCCGCGCCAGCCACTTCACGCTCGCCATACCGTACCACCCCGGTACGATCAGACGAACGGGCGCCCCGTGATCCGCGGTGATCGGCGCGCCGTCCATGTGCGTGGCGACGAGCGTGTCGGGGGCGAGCGCCGCCGAGAGCGGCAGCGACCGCTGGAATTGTACGATGCCGTCGGCGTCGTCCCGCT
>JBDKIJ010000195.1:0-2673 GCA_039797155.1 Gemmatimonadota bacterium
TGATGCCGAACTCGCCCCGCGCCTGTTTGCGGGCTCGCACGTCTACCGCGCTGTCGGATAATGAGCTGCCGTCACCGCCGCCTGCGAGCGCGGCCTCGCGCTGCTCGAGCAACATCCAGAACTCTGCGCTGTCGGCATCCTTCTCGCTGCCGCCAGGCAGCAGGGCGTACATCGCCTTGTACATGAGATTGAAGGCGTAGAAGAGCGCCAGCATGTCGGGGAGCACGAGCACGATGCGGGTGATGGCGTTGACGTTCGCCACCTGATCATTGAAGACCGCCGTATTGAACGGCGCCGTGACCATCCGCACGTTGATCACATAGTTCACCGCACCGGCCAGCAGATTCGTCACGCCGATGAGGAGCGCGGCGCGGCGCATGGCACTGTGCACCACGGGCTCGTCGAGCAGCCGGTGCATCTGGCGCTCGCGTTCGGGCGTGTCGGGGTCGAGCCCCTGCAGCGCGATGCTGCGTGTCACCGGGGTGCCGATGAACGCGGTGAGCCCGAACACCACGAAGGCGAGCAGATAGCTCGCACTGTCCTTGAACGCGAAGAGCGCGCCGTCCACGTACCAGAAGGCGAGGGCGCCCCGCATGATTGCCGACGCCCCACCGTACGTGGTGATGAAGTTGAAGCGGCGGCTGATGACGAAAAGGTCGAGCAGCACCCACGCCACCGGCACCAACGCGGCCGCGAGATACGCGGGCAGCGTTCCCAGAGTGGCGGTGCCGTATTTCAGGATCAGGACCGGCGCGGCGGCACCGATCAGGATGTCCAGCGTGAGCTTGAGCGACTTCGACATGTGCCGGGAATCTCGCCGAGCCCGGTGCCCGGCGGTACCCGGCGCGCCGGAATGGATACCGGCAATTCCCTCAGAGGCGGCTGGAATGCGGCCGCAGCCCCAACGCCTCGTTGAGCCAGCGCACGAACGGGGTCATCGCGGCGTAGTGCTTCGCCAGCAGCGCCGGAAGCTTTGGGCTGATGACCTGGTCGTCGGTGAGCGGCGTGCCGGCGGTGAAACTCTGATACCGGAGCCACTCGGCCGCAGGGTGATCGGGCGCGTAGCCGCGAGGCACCCGAGTGAGCATCCCCTCGGTATCGAGATCGCCGAAGCGCTTCCGGAACCCCCGATCCCTCACGATGGCTTCCCAGCCCTCGGTGTCATCCACGAGCGACTCCCGAATCTTCAGGAGCGCCGGCCTCGGTGGCATCCAGATCCCGCCGCCGCAAAAGCACTCGCCCGGGCTGATGTGCAGGTAGAACCCCGCCCCGCCGTGCACCGCCTCGCTCTGCATGCGCGTGCCGATGTCCCGATGGAAGAACCAGCACGCCACGTGCGTCTTGTACGGCGACTTGTCCTTGCTGAAGCGCACATCGCGATGAATGCGGAACGCCGACTTCTTCGGCGAACCGATGATTTCGGGCGCGATGCCGGCGAGCTGCACATCCATCTCTTCGATGAGCGCCGCCAGCGGCAGCTTCAGCTCCTGCTCGTACTGCGTCCGGTGCGCCTCGAACCAGTCCTTGCGGTTGTTCTTCTTGAGCCCGCGCAGAAACGTGAGCGCCTTGGGCGAAAAGCTGGTAAAGCTGTCCATGGTGGACGAGGGCGAATGGGAAACCGCCGGGTCGCGAGACTACGACGGGACTACGAGCCGGGGAAGAGAAAGCGCAGGAAGAGACCAGTCCGTTCCCCCCACGCGCGTTCGTCGTGCAGCGCCCCGTCGGCCTCCATATACGCGAGATCCCGACCGCTCTGCCAGCCTTTCCGCACCAGCATGCGATGGAGGAGGCGTGTGCCCTTGAGCATGCGCGTCTCACCAGTGCCCACATCCAGCCAGATGCGCAAATCCGGACGATGGCCCTCAGCCGCCAGCTGCCGCACGATCCAGCGATCGTCCCACCACACGCTCGGACTCAGCAGGCCCAGCTTGCCGAATACCGCCGGATGCGTGAGCCCGAGATGCAGGCTGAGCAGCCCCCCGAGTGAGCTGCCGGCGACCGCTGTATCGCGCGCGGTACGCCGCGTCCGCCACGTGTGATCCACCCAGGGCTTGATCTCGTACACAAGCATCTGGCCATACCGGTCGGCCAACCCGCCGGCGTCGTGCATGTTGTCGCGCGTGGGCGTGTACTCGTCGATGCGATCGCGCCCGGCGTTGCCGATGGCGACGACGATGATGGGCTCGATCACGCGCGCGTGCGTGAGCGCCCGCGCGGTCGTGTCCACACCCCACTGCACCCCGAACGGCGACAGCGGCAAATCGTCGAACACATTCTGCCCATCGTGCAGATACAGCACGGGGTACCGCCGATCCGGCTCGTCGTGATACCCTGGCGGCAGACACACGACCACATCGTGAGACTGCGGCAGAAAGCGCGAACGGATTTCGGGGAAATGCAACAGCGACCCCGCCGCCACGAAGGCCGGCGGGGTCGGATGCAATTCAGGATCGAGGCCGGCGAGGTGCACGACTGGAGTCTAACGACCCCTCACACCACCCGGTCGGGCAACCCGTCCCCGGCAACGAATGCATCGACGTTGCGCAGGGCGCGCATGCCCATGTTGGTGCGCGTTTCGATGGTCGCACTCCCGAGATGCGGAACCAGCACCACGTTCTCGAGCTCCATCAGCTCGGCGCTCACACTCGGTTCGAACTCGTACACGTCGAGCCC
>JBDKIJ010000196.1:0-2986 GCA_039797155.1 Gemmatimonadota bacterium
TTCACATCGGCCATGGTGATGGTCGTGGCGGATCCGCTTGAGATCTCCCGACACGGTTCGGCCACGCGCGCACCCGCCATGCCGAGACAGAGGAAGCTGGCGGTGGGCGTCCGGCTGCCTCGATTGGCGAGCGCCATGTCGGGGAAGCCATCGCCGTTCACGTCGCCGACGGCGACATGACGCGTGTTCCACTCCGGGCGACCGAAGGTGGTGACGAGCGAAAACCGCCCCGCGCCGTTGTTGCGGTAGATCTTTTTGGCGTCCGGGTTGTCGTTGCTCACCACGAGGTCCGGCACCCCATCACGGTCAAGGTCCACGAGAACGCCGGAGTACGAACGATCGGCGGCGGTGTCCACGGCCATTGCCCCTTCGAACTCTCCTCGGCCATTGCCGAGTCGCACGAGATTCTGCAGCGGCCAGTGCCGCCCCTTCACCATCACGACGTCGAGATGGCCATCCCGATTGACGTCGCCGACGCTGGCGCTCGCCGAGGTGTAGCCGGAGTCCTCGAGCGCGAAGGCGCGGTCGAATCGACGCGAACCTGAGGTGCCACTGCTCGTACGCATGCCCTGGTCGTCCTTTGCAGCGCCACGTGGCGGCACCACGATGGGGGTGAACCACGTGGGGACGATGGTGCGGCTGTCGGGCGAGGCGCGCTTCACTTCGTCAAGAAAGCGGGCCCGATCCGCGAGCGCCGCCGCACTCGGCTTCGGATCACCGTAGGCGTCGGCATGACTCGGAATCACGAGCGCGGGATGCCCCAACGCGCGGAGCAGGCGCCCCGTGTAGTCGAAGATCTCGAGGCGTTGACTGTTGGCCCCCACCAGCGCGATATCCGGGCGCAGCCCTTCCATCTCGCGTTCGATGAAGTTCATGGAGCCCATGATGAGGACTTCGTGCCCCGCCATGCGGAGCAGGTAGGCGAGACTGCCGCCCTCCTGATAGTCGCGCCGACGGAGCGGGGCGGTGAGGCCGCGTGGTGCAGTACCCGCGATCCCGCGCCCATTGTTGAAGTAGCGCTTGTCTTCGAGCGCGCTATGGATGTTGGGGATGACGCGGAGCGAGAAGTCGTCGAAGTCGTAGTCTTCGCCGCCGATCACCGTGATCAGCTGCTGCTCGGGGACGGCGTAGGCGCGCGCGAGATTGGCGGCGGTTTCATGGCCGACCACCACGGCTCCCGTGCGCTTGGCGATGTAGCCGGCATCGAGGGCGTGATCCGGGTGCCCGTGCGTGACGAGGATGTAGTCGGCACGGGTGACATGGCGGTTGATGAGGGCGGTATCCGCTGCATACAGCGCGTCGGGAGCCGGGCCGTCGGTACGCGCGCCCGGGAGCCAGCGGGCGAACTGCGTGAGAAAGGGGTCGACCAGCACGACGCGCTTGCCGTCGGTGATTTCCCACCCGGCGTTGCCGAGGTAGGTGAGGCGGAGCTCGCCGGGGGCGAGGGGCGCGGCGGACGCTTTCGCGGTCGCGTTCGCGGACGCTTTCGCGGGCGCTGCAGGCTGCGCCATCACCGGCATGATCGGCATGCCGAGGGTCGCAAGCAGCGCGGTGACCAACGCGCGAAGCATAGCGGCAGGCCTAGTCGAGCGGGTGCAATGCTGGATCACGAACGCTCCGGGTGGAGGAAGCAGGCGAGGGGCGAGTGCGGGGGGACATCGGTGTGGGTACCACGGGCGGTGCTACGAGCGCCTCAAGGCGCTGGGTGAGCATGGCCACCACGCCCGGCGGGGCCCGATTCGGCAACAGGTTGTGCAGTTCGTGGGGGTCCGCCGACAAATCGTAGAGCTCGTCCATGTCGACGAGCTCGCGATAGCGGATGAACTTCCACCGCGCGGTCCGTACGGCGTGGTAGCCCATGCCGCGGGTGCGGGGGAATTCCGTATCCGCGTAGTACTCGATGAGGAGCGCGTCGCGCCCTTGGGCGGCGGGGTCCCGCAGTGCTGGTCGTAGCGAGCGACCGTCGAGCCCCGCTGGCACCGCGGCGCCGGCCAAGTCGAGGAGCGTCGGCGCGATATCGGCGTTGCTGGCCAAGGCCATCGGGCGCGATCCGCGCGGCACCAGGCGCGGATACCGCACGATCAGCGGAATGTGAATGCTGGGATCGTACGCCAGACGACGCTCCTGGGCGAGCCCGAATTCGCCGTATAAGAATCCCTGATCGCTGGTGATCACGAAGACGGTACGGTCGAGTTGTCCACGGGCTTCCAGTTCGGCACGTAGACGACCGATGCCGCGATCGACCGACGCCAACATCCGCAGGCGGTCGCGGATGACGGATTCGGGGAGGCCGCCCTCCGGTGAACGTGGATCGCTGTGATCGTAGGGGCGCTGGAGCGCCGGCTTCCCATCCACCGGGGCACGCCACGCCGGCCCATGGGGGATCCGATCCGTCGTGTAGAGCGACTCATCACCCGGCGCCGGTGGGAACGTCCGGACCTGGTTGGGATGGATCTCGGGATGCGAGGCCTTCTGGGCCAGGAAAACCAGAAACGGCTGCGTGGCGGGTGCCGACCGAATGAAGCGCACCGCGTGATCGGTGAGCAGGTCCGTCGTGTATCCCGAGGCCTGCTCCAGTCGCCCATCGATGTTGAGCGACGGGTTGAAGTACACCCCCTGTCCGGTGAAGCTCACCCACCGGTCGAATCCCGGGCGCGGCGTGTCATCGTCGTGGCTCATGTGCCACTTGCCGAAGAATCCCGTGTGATAGCCCTGATCGCGCAACAGGCGCGGGAAGGTCACCAGCTGGTGGCTCTGCTCGCGGCGCTCGGCGTTGTCGATGATCCCATTCCGGAGCGGATAGCGGCCGGTCAGGAATACCGCGCGACTCGGGGAACAGAGCGGAGCCGACGTAAACGCCTGGCGGAACGACGCGCCTTCGGCGATCAGCCGCCGAAGGTGCGGGAGTGCAACGAACGGATGATCGATGAGGTCGTCGTAGCGCACGTCATCGAGCAAGACGAACACGATGTTCGGCCGCGCGTCC
>JBDKIJ010000197.1:0-21943 GCA_039797155.1 Gemmatimonadota bacterium
CAACCTGAAGCTGTTCACCAACACGCTCGATGTCCGGTGGCATCATGCGCGGTGGAACGGGTTGCGCGGTACGATCGGCACTAGCGCCATGGCGCAGGGCAATCAGACGTTGGGGAAGGCATTCCTGATTCCGGGCTACGATCTCTGGCAGGGCGCGCTGTATGTGCAGGAGGACTACGCGATCGGTCGCTGGTCGTTCACTGGTGGGGCGCGCACCGATGCCATTTCCCAGACGACGCTTGCCTATGCGGACTACGGGATTCGGAGTCCCGCTGGCACGCGGTCCTGGGGGAACATGTCGGGTTCCTTCGGCGTGGCCTATCTGCTGCGCGACGGGCTCGATCTGTCCGTCCGTGCCGCCCGAGCGTGGCGACCGCCCACCGTGAACGAGCGCTACGCCCAAGGGGTCCATCACGGCACGGCCCAGTACGAGCTCGGTGATGCCGCACTCGATCCGGAAGTCTCGCGCGGACTCGAAACCACGTTGCGATACGGTGGCGCGCGCGTACAGCTGGAAGCGGCCGCGTACGCCAATCGCGTGAACGGCTTCATCTATCTGTTGCCGACCGCTCCGGTGCTGACGATCCGCGGGACGTTCCCCGGATTCCGCTATGCGCAGGTTCCCGCGCGCATGCGTGGTGGTGAATTGGCGATGACCATCTCGCCGGCGGCGCATGTACAGCTTCTGGCCAATGGCACCATCGTGCGCGGTACCAGTAGCGTCGACGACACGCCACTGTACGACATGCCCGCCGATCGGCTGACGTTGACCTGGCGGACGCATGGGCAACATGCGCGGACGGGAGCGTGGCATGTCGATATCGGTACGTTGCTCGTTCGCCGACAGGATCGTGTCCCGCAGGGGATCATCTACGCGCTGCCGACCGCGGGCTATGCGCTCTGGCAGCTGGAAACCGGTGCGCGTGCCTTCCGGATGGGTGCACGCGACGTGACGGTGTCGCTATCGGTGCACAATGCTCTCAATGCGCGGTATCGCGATTATCTGAGCCGCTATCGGCTGTTTGTGAACGATGTCGGTCGTGATATGGCCCTGCGTCTGACCATGCCGTTCTGATCATCATGTCCGTCTTTCGATGTGTGGTGCCGGAGAGGGCCGCTCACCATCGGTTCACTACCCCTCAACCCAATCAGGAGTGTGGTATGGCTGTGCAGGCAGTGCAACGCGGAATCGGTCGGATGCTCATGGGCGCTGGCGCGCTGCTGCTGGTCGCCTGCGGTGAATCGACCACGGCGCCCGGTGGCGAGTCGGAAGTGATTTCCCGCGTGACGCTCACGCTGACGCCCAACAACGGTGGCGGCGCACTGGTGACCTATATCGATGACGCAGACGGAAACGGCCCGAAGGCCCCGACGGCTCAGGTCACGATTCCGACACTGGCCAAGGGCGTGACGTACACCGGCACTGTGAAGTTCGAGAACCGCACCGTCTCCCCCGCCGAAGATCTGACATCGGAAGTTCAGGCGGAGGCTGCCGAGCACCGCGTGTTCTACACCGTGACCGGCAGTGGCGTGACCATCACCACGACGGACACCGATGCGCAGGGGCGCCCGCTCGGCCTCCGTTTCACGAAGGCCGTGGCGAGCTCGGCGACGAACGGCACGGTGCGCGTCGTGCTGTGCCATTACGACGGTGTGGCCAAGACCGCGTCCGCCACGAGCTGCACCAGCGAAACGGACGTCGATCTGACGTTCGCCTACAGCATCGCGCCGTAATCAGCGATCGACGAGGGCCGCGCGGCGGCCCTCCCACTCCTCGATCCAGCGCGTGAGGGCATGCGGGAACATCGGCTTCGACACGAAGTAGCCTTGGGCAATGTCGCAGCCGAGTTCCCGCAACAGCGCCCAGTCATCCTCGTCCTCGACCCCTTCGGCCACGGAGTGCATCCCGAGCTGCTTGCTCATCGCCAGGCTGCCTTCGAGGATGGCGCGGCTTACCGGATCGCGTCGCGCATTGTGCACGAACTGCCGATCGACCTTGAGTTCGTCGAAGGGAATGTCGCGCAGCTGCGCGAGCGACGAATGCCCGGTGCCGAAGTCGTCGATGGAGAGCCCGATGTGCTTGAGGCGCAGTCGTGAACAGACATCCAGTGCAACCAGCGCATCTTTCATGAGTCGGCTTTCCGTGACTTCGAGGACGAGCTGTCGCGCCGGCACCTTCCGCTCCTCCACGACCCGTGCGAGGTAGTCGGGGAAGTCGAGGGAAGAAAGGCTGTCCATCGAGATGTTGACGGAGACGTGCAGCTCCAGTCCATCCACGCGCCAGCGGTAGGCCTGCTCGAGGGCCTGCTCCAGAATGACGCGCGTCAGCTCGTTGATGAGCCCCTTGTCTTCCGCTTCCGTGATGAATTGGTCGGGAAAGACGAGACCATCTTCCGGATGCTGCCATCGCACCAGCGTCTCCACACCGACCAGTTGTCCATCGCTGAAGCGCACCTTCGGCTGGTAGACATTCACGAACTCCCCGTCTTCGATGGCGCGCAGGATCTGTGGGCCATCGTATGTCTTCCGGATCGCCTTGTTGAGGATCGGCGTTGATCCGGTCTTGAACGGCGTGTTGGCCGGCTTGCCGAGCAGTTCGGAGAGTGCGGCTGGTGTCACGGGTTTGTGCAGCGCGCCACGGATGTCGAGGCGATGGGCTTCTGCCAAACGACGCGCCGTCCGCAGGATCCGCTCGTCCTCGCCGCTCACCAGAATGAGTCCCCCCCGATAGTTCAGGCGGGTCAGGTGGCGCACGAACTCGATGCCGTCGATTTCCGGCATCTGCAGATCGAGCAGGATCATGTGCGGCGTGATGGCCCCGGACTCCAGTGCCTCCAGCGCTGTGCGCGGATGCTCATGTGCGGTGACATCGGTGAAGCCGAGGCGATCGAGCTGGTGGCTCAGCAGGCGGATCACGAACGGTTCGTCGTCGACGATGAGGATCTTCACGGGGCGTGGCTGTTCAGGGCGGACAGGACTTCATCGAATTCGGCAGCAAACCGCGCGCTCGCGGTACTGTATGTGGTACTATCGTCACTGCGTGCTGCGGTCTCGAGGGTTTGACACAACTCGCCGAAGGCCATCGCCCCCACAGTACGGGACGACGACTTCAGGCGGTGGGCGATACGTGCAACGGTGGCGCGATCGCCGGACTCGATGGCCTGTCGACATTCGTCGACGAGTCGCGTGGCGGTCCGATGGTACTCCTCGAGGAACTCCCGAACAATATCGTCTTCGGCGCCGACGAGCGTCCTGAGCACCTCCAGGTTGAGCACCGGATGGGTCGGGGCGGTTCCATCGGCTGGCATATCCGACGGTGTCGGCGACGGAATACGTGCGCTCGATACCGGCGTGACGGGACGTGCCGACGCTGCTGGGGTGAGGGCTGCGGCCCCCGTCGCTAGCGATGGCGCCACATACTTCTCGAGCGTCGTGCGCAGGATGGTGAGCAGGACCGGCTTGGTCAGATAATGGTCCATCCCCAATTCCTTGGCCTTCACTTCCTCGCCGCGCAGGGCGTTGGCTGTCAGGGCAATGATTGGCATGCGGGGGCGATCGGTGCGCCCCTCTTCCTGCTGGCGAATGGCCGCCGTGAGCGCATACCCGTCCATTTTCGGCATGTGCAAATCGGTCAGCAGCAGGGCATAGGGATAGGCCTGCCACTTTTCCAATGCAGCCTCGCCATTCGGGGCGATCTCGGCAGCATACCCCAGCAATTCAAGCTGCTGGGTAATGACCTTCTGATTCACTTCGTCATCTTCGGCCACGAGGATCAGACGACCCTGTGCGCGTGCCTCGTCCACCGTGAGGGGGGCCACCCGGCGCCGAACGGCGCTGGCATCCTCGGTGGTCGCCGCAATCATCTCCGGTGAGGCGCGCCCTGCGGCAATCGCCACCGCCATGACCAGATTGTCGATCGCCAGCACTTGCCGATCGACCGTCACGGTGCGGGGATCGACAATACGCGGGACGCGCCGGACCCCATCGGCGAGTTGGACGATACGGACATCCGCGCTTGGCATGCGGCTCGTGATGGCCTCGAGCAACGGTTCTGGATGGGTCTCCATCCCCGTGAGTACCACGAGCGGGCCTGTCAGACGCAAACCGTATATCGCCTCGTCGAGTTGCGACGCATCGCCGTCCATCGCGATCACCACCTCCGCGCCGGCATGACGCAGATAGGTGGCATAATCATCACCGGACGATGGATCGGCCGACAGACGGACCACGAGACACGCGACGCCAGTTATATCGGCGAGCGGTGACGTCACCGCGTTGGCCGAGACACCAACGGGGATATCCACGGTGAATGTCGAACCGACGCCCAGATCGCTCGTGACCGTGACCATGCCGCCGAAGAGATCCGTCAGGCGCTTGGTGATCGCGAGCCCCAGTCCGGTCCCGCCGAATCGGCGGGTGGTGGAGATCTCCGCCTGTGTAAACGAGGTGAAGAGCCCCTTGATCGTGTCGGCCGACATGCCGATACCGTTGTCCTGCACGGTCATGCGGATCCAGCGACGCTTTGGATCCGATTCATCGCTATCGGGATGGCGCTCCACGCGCACATGCACGCGCCCGCGGATGTTCTCGCGATTGCCGCTGAACTTGATCGCGTTGCCGACCAGGTTGTAGAGGATCTGTCGGACGCGCACCGGATCGGTGACCACGTGCGACGGCAGCGCCGGATCGAAGAACGTCGTCACATCTACGCGACGTGACGCGGCTACCGGCGCCAGTGCCGATTTCACGTTATCGAGCACTTCCCCGAGCGTGGTATCGAGGGACTCCAGCTCGACCCGTCCCGCCTCGATCTTGGAGAAATCGAGGATGTCGTCGATGATGCCGAGGAGATTGGTGGCTGAGGTCCGAATCGTGCGGACGGCATCGGCATCGCGCGCGGGAAGCGGACTCTGCGACAGCACTTCCGCCATGCCGATCACGCCGTTGAGCGGTGTACGGATTTCGTGACTCATTACCGCCAGGAAGGCCGATTTGGCGCGGTTCGCGGCATCGGCCTGCTCGATGGCAGTGCGGAGATCCTCGTTGGCGGCGGCGAGATCGGAGGTTCGCTGCTTCACGAGATCTTCGAGGTGCTCCCGGTAGCGCGCCAGTTCATTCGCGGCGCGCACCTGCGTGGTAACGTCCTGCGCTGATCCGGCGGCCCGGATCGGTCGTGCTTCCTCGTCATACTCGATGCGGGCGCGCAGCAACACGTAGCGGCGCTGCCCGGTTCGCGTGCGCACTGGCGCCGTGAACTCGTAGAGCTTGTCGTCCCGCACGGCGCGGAAGAATGCGTAGCGCATCTTGAGTAGATCGCGCGGGCTCAACGAGCGGGCGATCACGAGCTCCGTGTCCGCATGCCGCTCCAGATCGAACAGTTCGATGACTTCGGGGGCAATCTCGCGCTGCCGCGTGCGGAAGTCGTAGGTCCAGCTGCCGAGTCGGGCGATCTGCTGCGCTTCGCGCAGCATGAGCTGATTCTGACGGAGTTCCGTGAGGTCAATCCACCCGATGATCAGTTCATCGCCGGCGCGGGTCACGATGGCCTGCACCACCCGATCCTGGCCGTCCTGGCAGCGGATCGTGTACTCGCGCGATCGCCGCGTGGCGATTCCAGCCGTCACGTCGGTGAGATCACGACGGAAGACCTCGAGCGTCTGCGCTCGATAGATCGGATCGGTGAAGAAGCGCTCGAAGCTGGCTTCAAGTGTCGGGATCGCGTCCTCATCGTAGCCGAACAGTTCGATGAAGGCGCGATTGACACGACGCACCTGACCCGTGGCCTCGTGGACGACATACGTGGCAATCGGCAGCGATTCAAAGTGGCTGCGGAATCGCTCTTCGCTGCGCCGACGGGCCTCTTGCGCCGCCAGCTCCTTGGTGATGTCGCGTACGAAGGCAAAGACCTGTCCGCTCTCGCGCGCGGGGAGCGAGGTCGCGCTCACGTCGACATCAACGAGCGATCCATCCGCGCGTTTCCATCGGCTGATGGACCGTTCCCGACGCTTCTCGCGGATCCGCGCGAGGATCTCGGTGGCCTCGATCTGCGACCCCGAGCTCAAGAGATCGCGCAAGGAGCGTGTGACCAGCTCGGCCGTGGCATAGCCGGTGATGGTCACTGCCGCATCATTCGCCTCGACGATGCGGCCATCCATATCGAAGACGATGAAGCCGTCAATCGAGCTCTGCACCACTCGCAAGGACCGTTCAGCCGCACGTACGGTGGCGCGCTGGGCCCGCTGTTCCTGCTGGATCCAGATGTTCCGGATGACGATCGAACCAATCACCGTGAGCAGCAGGACGGAGAGGCCGAGGGTGAGGGCACCAAACCGGACATTGGCTTCAGCTTCGGCTTCATCGATCTGAGCGACGAGGAACCACGGCGTTCCAGGGACGTTGCTGATGCCTCGGAGCACCGGCACCCCGCTGTCGGTCAAGCCGCGCGTACCGCGCAGCAGGGCGTCCACGCGTGAGGAATCGAGGGCGAAGGCCGTAACGGGTGACGCGCTGCCGGCCGACGTGTCGGTGGTCGTGAGATAGATCGTCCCGCCGGTCGACTCACGTTGCAGCAGTCCGCTCTGATACGAGGCGAACGGTAACGTATCGCGGAGCAGCGGCAGCAGCCGCTGTTTCACATCCAGAGCGAGGTAGATCACCCCAGACGGCGGCCCCAGTTCCTCCTGATTGTCGTGATCATGCGGACCAAGCCAGACCGGGACCGCCACGCCGTATTCCAGCACGCGCTCCGGGGAGACATGGGCCACGATCGCTTGAGGCTTCATGCGCCGCATCGCGTTGCGGAACGCCTCGATTTCATCCGGGATCAGGGGTTCATCGCGGAGATGGGCGATAGGGCGCAGCGCCGTATCCACGATACGAATGTCGTGATACCCATACGCTGTCGCCGCCTCGATCAGCACCCGCTGCACGCCGCTGGCAACGGTCGGGTGTGCCGCGTCGATGGGGGTGGCGGTCATGATTTCCGGTCGATGCGCGATCACGCGCGCATCGGCGATCCGCTCATCGAGGTAGTAGCGCAACGTCACCGCACGAGCCTGCGCCAGCGATTCGAGCAGCGACTGCGTCTCCATCCGCACGTTTTCCCGGTACCCGAGAAAAATCGCCACGGCCACGGCCGCAAAGGTCGCGAGGGCGAGGATCGTGCCGCCGATCAGTTGCAGTCGGCGGGACGGCTTCAGGCGGGCGGGCAGAAGACGCGGTCGCTCGTCGCGCGATTCCGCTGGGAGATCGGGAGTGTCCATCATGGGGAAGTTGCATCAGTCCCCCCGCCCCGGCGAGGGCCGATCGTCAGCTCGCCGGTGCCGACTCAACTGGGGACGAAAGGCAAACAGGGAGAGTGACCGAAGTCGCCCTCCCTGTTGTCCAAACGCCGGAACAACGGTGCGCGTTACCGGAGATTCGGGTTGGCGCCGACTTCTTCCTGACTGATCGGAATACAGGTGCTCTTCCCCTGCAAGGTGGCATCACGGTTTTCCGCGAGCCAGCGGCGGAGATCCCACATGCGGCGTCCCTCGAGCCACAGGACGGCACCGCGTTCGCGCTTGAGAAGCGTCCAGGCGGCATCCGCCGTGGCCGCGGTTACCGCCGGGAGGGTCGATGTGGCGCGGGCCTGATTGATCAGGCTCACGGCACCCACGACATCGTTGTTGCGGAGCGCTGCTTCAGCACGGAGCAGCAGCATTTCCGCGCCGCGCGCCAAGGCCACCGGATCGCCGAGCGTGATGTACTTCTTCTGCCGGAAGAATCGGGTCGCGCCATCCTGTCCGGTCTGAAATGCCCCCGAACTGGTGCGGACGGTGTCATACGGAACCCGTGCATCCCGATCGGCTACCCACACGGTGTTGAAGACGGTTACTTCGCGACGGGTAATCGTTTCGTACGCGAGGTTCAGATTCTCACGCGAGGTATTGATCGAGAAGACGGCGTTGTGCCGGAAGCTTGCCGGGACGAGCGTGGCATCGGCAACCGCATCGCTCCACTTGCCGAGCCATGCGCGCACCGTCGCACGCCCTGCCAGCGCCGCATTGGTGAGTGCCGTGTTTCTCTGCGCCTGCGCCAGCGTGAGGGCCCGGGTGAAGAGGCTGTCGGCGCGGACGAAGTGCTCCGTACTGGCCACCTTGGGACCACCGTCGATCACGGTTTCGCAGACGTTTTCGCCGAGGAAGCGGTTCGCGTAGCCGGCGTAGACGTAGGCGCGCGTCACGTTCGGATTGGTTTCGAACGCCGAGCCAAGCACCGTTTTCATGCGGACCAGGCCGTTCTCGGCGACCCAGCGCGCCTGCTGCATCCGCGCCCAATCGCCGTTCACGTCTTCCGGGCGAATCTGGCCGGCGGCGAACTGCTTTTCGGCCGCATAGTTGCCGGAGTGTCGCAACTCACCCGACGCGAGCGCGCCGCGCAGGATGTAATTGCCGATGGCGTTGGAGAGATCGCCACCCATCCCGTTAACCAGTGCAGGAACGGCAGCGGGATTGTTCAGGTCGGCATCGAGGAGCGGTCCGGGATTCGTGACCGTGAAGTCGCAGCCGGAGAGGATCGTCGCGCCGACCAGCAGGGTAGTGGCCGACACGCGGCGAGCGGGTATGGAGAAGTTCATGGAGATGGGCATCAGAAGCTCGTCCTCACGCTGAAGAGGAACGTGCGGTACGGCGGGAACACGTAGTAGTCGCGACGCGAGAAGGTGCTGGTGCGCTGGTCGGCGACTTCCGGATCGGAGCCGGTGTAGTTGGTCTGCCGGAACAGGTTGCGACCGGCGAGCTGCACGGTCATCGGGCGGCCGCCGGGCGCGAGGCGCTTCGGCACCTCGTAGGCAACGGACAGATTGCGCAGCTTGAAGAAGTCGGCGCTCTCCACCCAGTAGCTGTAGTCGCGGTTGCTCGAGACCGTCGAGCACTTCATGCGGTCCTTGGCCGGAACGGTTGCCAGAAGCGAGGCATCCCCCTTGGCGGCCGCGTCGAGGGCTTTCTGCGCCTCGAAGCAGGGCTGCCAGATGCGGAGTCCGGCGTTCTGATAGCCGATCGCGTTGAGGAGATGTCCGCCGCGCTGGAACTCACCAACGGCTTCAACGGTCAGGTTCTTGAAGAGCGTCAGCGTCACCGACGGGTTGATGATCTTGTCCGCGAAGGTCTGACCGATGAACTGGTTTTCCTGGATGATCGGCGCTTCAAAGGCGTCCGGGTTCATCACCTTGCGTCCCATGTAGGCGGGGAGCGGCAAGCCTTCCTGCACATAGCTGCGTGACAGCGCGTCGATCGTGAGCACGCGGCCACCGAGGTCGACCGCTTCGCCCTGCACCTTGGTGAACTGCAGTCGCGCATCGATGTCCAGCCAGCTGGTCGGCGCGTAGTTCGCCGTCACGGAGGCCTCGAAGCCGGTGTTCTTGATCGCGCCGACATTTTCCGGCTGATTGGCGGTGAAACCCTGGGATGGCGGATAGGCGACGTTGATGATCGCGTCGGTGGTGCGGGCGTTGAACGCGGTGAAGACGAGGCCAAGGCGCCCGTTCAACAACCCGGCATCAAAGCCGATTTCCGACTCGCGCGTCCGCTCCGGTCCGAGATTCGGGTTGCCGAGCTGACCGGGGGTGAAGGCCGACAGGCCCCCTTCCGCCGCGACCGGATTCCAGGTGCGCGTGGCGTCGAACGCGCCCGGCGCCTTCCCGGACTCGCCGATGGCACCACGGAGCTTGAACGTCTCGACAAGGCTCGTCGGCCAGAAGGATTCCTCGGAGAGGACCCACGAGCCACTGAGCTTCGGATACGTCTGCAAGCCGAAGCTCTGCCCGAAGGCGCTGTTGCCGTCGATGCGCGCGCCGGCGGTCACGAACACCCGATCGCGCCAGCCGATCATCTGCTGCGCGAACAGACCGGCGTTGATGACCCGCTGCTGATTCACATCCGAGATCTGGCGAAGCGACGCCGAAACCAGCGTCGGAACGCCTGGGCCGGCGAAGTTGTCACCCTGCAGTTCCGTGCTGTTGAGACGGCTGTCGAACAGCTGCCCACCAACGGCCGTGCTGCCGGTAAACGCCGAGCCAAAGGTCTGCTTCCAGGTGGTCGCGTAGTCCACCGTGATCAGCTGACGATTCCAAAGCGTCTGGTAGTAGATGCCCAGCGGCGAGCGCAGGAACCCGAACGGGTTGATCGTGCGCTGGTCGTTGTTGTTGTAGTCGATACCGATCGAGAGCCGGTTCGTGATCGCCTCGATCGGCGTCCACGTGGCGGTCCCACCGATGATGAAGTGGTCACCGGCAATGGTGTTCGACTTCGAGAAGAGCGTGTCGTTCACCGTGCAGACGACCGTCGTGTTGCTGCAGCCACTGCCCTTGAAGTTGGAGCCGGGGCCGCGCGATACGTTGAGCAGATAGCCGTCGGCGCTGTTACCGTCGGAGATCATGGCCGTGTTGCGGCGCTGCCAGCTCGTGTTGAGGGCCAGCGTCACGTTCTTGATCGGCGAGAAGCCGAGGTTGGCGCGCATGCCGCCGGTGCGGTTCGTACCAACGCGGAGGACGCCTTCTTCGTTTTCGAGGTTCCCGGAGATCGCGTAGTTGATGGTGCCGCTCGAGCCACGCACACCCAGCGAGTAGCGACCCAGGAAGCCATTCTTGAGCCAGGAGCCGCTTTCCGGGCACGTGGCATCTTCGAACGGCGTGCCGTTGGCGTCCACCATGAGCGGACCACGGCACGTCTTCACGAACATCCGCGTCGGATCGGTCGGGGGTCCGAAGTCCCCCATGCTGTTGAGGCCGGCGTTCGCGTCGAGCGTCCAGACCGCCTTGCCGTCACGTCCACGCTTGGTGAAGATCTGGATCACGCCACCCGACGCTTCGGTGCCGTAGAGCGTCGTGGCCGCCGGGCCCTTCACGACTTCGATGCGCTCGATGTCAGCCGCCGGAATGTCGTTGAGCGGCGAGACCGACTGGCGCGACGACACGCCCGTGGGCGAGTTGCCGTTGAAGATGCGGATACCGTCCACATAGATGAGCGGACGATTGCCCTGCGTCACGGAATTCACGCCACGCAGACGGATCGTGCCGCCCGAACCCGGGCTGCCGCCATTGGCGAGAATCGTGACGCCGGTGGAGCGACCCTGCAGGATCTGCTGAGTGTTGCCCGCGCCGGCCTTCTCGAAGTCCGCGCTGCTCACGGTGGTGACGGCGTTGCCGACTTCCTTGCGGCGCTCGATGCCGGTGGCCGTGACGACGACGCCGGCGAGCGAGACGCTGCTCTTGGCGAGCGAGAAATCGGCGGTCGCCGTGCCGTTCGCGGTGACGGTGACGGTACGCGACTGCTGCTGATAGCCGATGCGACGCACGATGAGCGTCGCCGAGCCCGTCGCAATGTTCGGGAGCGTGAAGCGCCCATCGTCGCCGGTGGCGCGACCGAGCTGCGTGCCGCTGATGGTGACCTGCGCCGCCGCAATCGGCTGGCCGTTTTCCGCGTCAACAACGCGACCGGTAATCGTGCCGGTGGCCTGGGCGTGCAGCGGACTCGTGGAGGGGAGGGCGAACGACAGGGGCAGCAGGAGGGCGAACCCTCCAGCCCGTCGTGCCATCCGGGAGAATCGCCGGAAGGAACGGAGCAACGCGAAATCCTCGAAAAATGGGAAGGGACGGACGTGAGGGTATCCGAACCTTCCGAACCCTAATCAAGGATGCAGCAGGCGTCACCGGGACATGGGGCGTTCCATGAGGACGAACGGCGCCTGAGGAGCCGCAAACGGATCGGGGGGAACTCAGGCCGGGGGGCGCGACGGGCGGGCGCTGACGAACGCGGCGCCGCAGAGTGACACGATGGCACCGATCACGAACGGCCAGGACAAGGAGGAGACGGTGGCAATACCACTGGCCGCCATTGGCCCGATCACGCGACCGAAGGACGCGGCACCCTGATAGGCGCCAAGCACGCCACCGCGCTCATGGGGCGCCGCCGTCGCCGCGACGAGGCCGCTCATGCTCGGATTGAACAGCGCCGACCCAATCGCATAGATCGACAGCGTCGCCAGCAGGATCGGCAAGGAATGCGCGAAGGGAACCCCCGCCATACCGACGCCGGCCAGCACCGCGCCGGTCCGCGAGATCGACTGCGCGTCGAAGCGCAGCGTCAGCTTGCCGATGATACCGGCCTGAATGATCACGGAAATCACACCGGTGAAGCCGTAAATCCATCCCAGCGTCCGCGGTCCCACTGCCAACCGCTCGGCGGCAAAGAGCGCGAGGGTACTCTGAAACGCGGCGACCGCCGCGACGATCATGATCGTCGCCATCAGCAATTGACGGAGCACGGGGCGCGCAAAGTAGGTGCGGAGTCCCGTACGGGGCTTCCCCGCACTGTGGCGCTTCTCCGGGGGGAGCGACTCGGGGAGTCGCGCCACGGTGAGCCCGAAGGCGATGAGCGACATGATGGCCGCGCCGTGGGCCACCCGACCCAGCGCCGAGCCATCATCGGCATTCGATCCCGCCAGCAACCCACCCAAGGCCGGACCGAGAATGAACCCCATGCCGAAGGCGGAGCCCAACAGCCCGAGCGCCTTGGGACGGGTGGCGTCGGTCGTTATGTCGGTGGTGTAGGCGTAGGCCGCCGAAATGTTGCCGGCCGCGAGCCCGGCCACGACGCGCGAGAGGGCGAGCTCGAGTCCCGTGTCGCTGAAAGCCAACATCCACGAGGAGGCCGCATTGGCCAGCAACGTCAGCAAGAGGACCGGCCGACGGCCGATACGATCGGAGAGACTGCCCCAGAGGGGCGCCCCCACCAGCTGCCCCGCGGAATACAAGCCGAGGAAAAAGATGACTGAGGACGGCGAGACCCCGACGCGCTCGGCATAGAACGGAAAGACCGGGATGATCATCCCGAATCCGACCAGATCGAGAAAGACAATCAGAAAGAGCGTGAACACCTGCCAAAGATGGCACGTTGGCGCCGATCCGGCACTGGAGATGCATCCACGGGCTATCCCCACCAGAGAACACATCACCGACCTCCCTTCATGTCCCTGCCGCCCCTCCGCCCGAGCTTCGGCGACTTCGCCGGTGGTCTCGAGCATGCCGTCGCGCTCGCCACCCTGGCGTATGCGACCGCCCGCACCACCGGATTGCGGTGGTTGGAGCCGAGCCATCCCGCGCTGATGGATTCCGGATATCCCGTCGATCGCCGCGAACGCGATCAGCGACTGGTCCAGGTGCTCCAGATGCTGCTGAATGACGCGACCTGCTCACTGGATGATCTGCGACGCGAGGGATTCCCGGAGGAGGTGCTGCTCCTGCTGGGCGTTCCGACGGCAACGGATGAGGCGTTGACGGCACCCGTGTTGCCGTCAGCTTGACCGCACCGGGCGCGGCTGTACGTTCCGCGCCATGGCCCTGCTTGCCCTCTTTGATCGATCGCTGATCGGTCGCGCTGACGAACCGGCGCTGACATTTGAGAACGCGATCGGCGAGACGCGTGCGCTGTCCTTTGGCGATCTCGAGCGGCGCAGCAATCAGTGGGCGGCGGTGTTGCGCGCCCGCGGGGCGCAGCCGGGTGATCGGGTGGCCTTTTATCTGGTCAATCGACCCGAGATCGTCGATCTCTGGATCGCCGGCATCAAGCTCGGGGTGATCATCGTCCCGATCAATGTGCTGTATCGGGAGCGCGAGATCGCGCACATCGTACAGGATGCCGATCCCGTCGCCGTGGTGACGACGGCTGAGCATGGCGCCGTGCTGCCGGGTGGCACGTCCTGGTGGGACGTGGATCAGATGGCGGCCGAGGCAGATGCCCTGGGCGAGGTGTCACGCGATTCGGTGACGCGTGTGTTACCGCCGTCGAGTGATACACCGGCCGCCCTCGTGTATACGTCGGGTACCACGGGCGCCTCGAAGGGGGCGATTCTGACCCACGGCAACTTCGCGGCGAATGCGCTGGCGCTGGTGCAGGCGTGGGAATTCACAAGTGCCGATCGGTATCTCGCGGTGTTGCCGCTCTTTCATGTGCACGGCCTCGGCAACGGATTGCATGTGTGGTTGCTGAGCGGGTGCCACATGCATCTCGTGGAGCGGTTCGAGCACGAGAAGGCGCCCGAATGGTTTGCCACGTATCGTCCCACCGTGTTCTTCGGGGTGCCGACGATGTACGTGCGGTTGCTCGATTGGCCCGAAGCGCGCGCGCGCGAGGCGGGCGGCAGCGTGCGGTTGTTCGTGTCGGGGAGCGCGCCATTGCCGGCACCAGTGCTCGAGGCGTTCCGTGATCGCTTCGGTCATGTGATTCTCGAACGCTACGGCATGACGGAAACGTTGATGAATGTCAGCAATCCGTATCATGGCGAGCGGCGTGCCGGTACGGTCGGTCTTCCGCTACCGATGACGGCGGTGCGCATTGTGGATGATGCGGGGGTTGACGTGACCGATGGTACGAGCGGCGAGCTGCTCGTGCGTGGCCCCAATGTGTATGCGGGGTACTGGCGTCGTGCCGAAGCGACGGCGGCGGCGTTCCAGGAGGGATGGTTTCGCACCGGCGATGTCGGCGTGCGCGCGCCGGATGGGTACATCACGCTCGAAGGGCGTCGCAGTGACCTGATCATTTCGGGCGGCTTCAACATCTATCCGCGAGAGATCGAAGAGCTGCTGGCAGAATTGCCGGGTGTTCGTGAAGCGGCGGTGGTTGGCGTGAAGGACGCCGTGCGCGGCGAGGTGCCTGTGGCATATCTCGTCACGGATCCGGCGTTGATCGGTCCGGATGCGTCGGCGTGGATCAACGGGATCGAAGCGGACGTCCGCCGCCAGCTCGCCTCGTTCAAGGTGCCGCGCGGATTTGTTCTTGTGGAGGCGCTCCCCCGCACGGCCTTGGGGAAGGTGCAGCGGCATCTGCTTCCCCCCTGGCGTCCCGCCTGATCATGTCGACGGCCGCGCTGTCGCTTTGTGCGCTCGGGCTCGTGGTGTTGGCGAGCCTTACGTCACGCATCAATGTCGGTGTGCTGGCCGTGGCATTCGCCGCCGTCATCGGCGTTGGCGTGGCCGGATGGAAGCCGGATCAGGTGATGGCCGTGTTTCCGTCGTCGCTGTTCCTGACGTTGACGGGTGTGACCTTGCTCTTCGGCGTCATGCAGACGAACGGCACAATGGCGGCGATCACGCAGGGCGGGGTGCGGCTTCTGGGTGGTCGTGCGGCGGCGCTGCCATTGATGTTGTTCCTGCTCGCGTGCGGGATCTCGACGGCGGGCCCGGGTTCGATCGCGACGGCCGCCTTGTTGGCGCCGCTGGCGATGGGGTTGGCGCATCGCGCCGGCGTGCCCTTGCTGCTGGCGGCGCTGATGATCGGGAATGGCGTGAACGCGGGGAACCTCTCATCCATCAGCGCGATCGGTGTGCTGGTAAACGATCTCATGACCAAGGCCGGACTTGGTGGCCATGGCTGGAGTGTGTGGAGCGCGAACTTTGCGGCCCATGCGCTCGTCGCTGGCGTCGCGTGGCTGCTGTTCGGCGGACCCGCGCTGCTGCGCGCGCCGCGATCCGATGCGGCGATTGAGCGTGTGGTGTTCACATCGACGCATTGGCTCACGATCGCGGTCACGACGGCGTGGATGGTGGCCGTGGTCGGCTTGTCGCTGCATCCGGGGCTCACCGCCTTTGCCGCGGCATCCGTACTGATCATCACGCGACTTGGAGATGACACGGCCGTGCTGCGTCAGGTGCCGTGGTCGGTGCTGGTCATGGTGTGCGGCGTGAGTGTGCTGATCGGCGTTCTCGAGAAGACCGGCGGGATGGATCTCTTCACGACGCTGCTTTCGCGTTTCGCGACGCCGAACACGGTGAATGGCGTGATTGCGGGGGTGACCGGATTGATCTCGACGTACAGTTCGACGTCGGGGGTGGTGTATCCGGCGTTTCTCCCGGCGGTTCCCGGATTGGTCGAGAAACTCGGTGGTGGGAATGCGCTCGAGGTGGCGCTCAGCGTGAATGTCGGTGCGGCGCTCGTCGACGTCTCCCCGTTATCGACGATTGGGAGCTTGTGTATCGCCGCCGTCCCGGCCGGTGTCGATAGCAAGCCGCTCTTCCGTGCCTTGTTGATTTGGGGATTCGCCATGACGGTCGTGGCGGCACTGTTTTGTCAGCTCTTCATCGGCATCTTCGCACGGTGACGGCGTTCAGGGCGTGAGCGCGATGCCGGCGCCTGACGCGTTCCGTCACTGGCGTATCGCCAGTATCTGGTTGAGAGGGCGACAGCTGCCGGACGGCGTCCATGATCCCCAATTCCTGCCGTTGGCGCAGCGTATTGCGGGTGGGCCGCTTCATGCGGTGTCCTCCACCGACATCCTCACGGATGGGGCCAACGCGTTTGCCCGGATGCTGCAGGCCATCAACGCGGCGCGTGATGAGGTGCTGCTCGAGACCTACATCCTGCGCGATGATCGCATCGGACAGGCAGTGCAGACGGCGCTCATTGATGCGGCTGTGCGCGGGGTCCGGGTCTATGTCTTGGCCGATGCGCTCGGCTCGTTCAGCACGCGCGAGCGCTTCTGGGATGGCTTGACCGCGGCTGGGGTGACGGTGCGCCACTTTCATCCGCTGTGGCGAAATCTGCGGGACTCCTATCGTCGTGATCATCGCAAGCTGCTGCTGATCGATCGTGCCGTGGCGTTTACCGGTGGCATGAACATCGGTGAGGAATACGGATCAAGCCTCACCCATCATCCGGATGCGTGGCGCGACAGCTTCATCGTGCTCGACGGATCGATCGTGCAGGAACTGGCGGCGGTCTTTGCCGAGGGATGGGATCGTGCCGGTGGTCCGGATCTTCCTGGTCTCGAATACGTGAGTTGGGACCGTGGCATCATTCGGCGACGCGGGCGGGTACGTCGACGTCGCAGCGTGCAGCAACCGGTCGCGTCCGACGGCGCCTTGGTGCTGGCACCGCGCCCGGGCCGTGGACAAGGCGCGATGGCGCGGACCTTGGCGCTGCTGGCAGGAGCCGCTCGCGAACGATTGTGGATCACCACGCCCTACTTTGCGCCGCCATGGCGCGCCTTGCGCATGCTCGGCGCGGCCGCTGCGCGTGGCGTTGATGTGCGGTTGCTGCTTCCAGGGCCGCGCACCGATGTGCCGATCGTGCGGCATGCGGCGCATGGTGCCTACGGCGCGCTGATGCGTCGCGGGGTGCAGATTTTCGAGTATCAGCGCGCCACGTTGCACGCCAAGACGCTGGTGGTGGATGGTCAGGTGAGCCTGATCGGCTCATCCAATCTCGACTTCCGCTCGTTATGGTTGAACGCCGAATGCAATGTCCTGCTCGTCAATACAGCGTGTGCCGCCCGCCTGGAAGCGATCTTTCTTCAGGACAGCGAGCACAGCGAGGCCATCACGCCGTCGACATGGCGTGAGCGCACGCGCTCACACCAGCTGCTCGACTGGAGCGCGCGGCAGCTGCGGTGGATGTGGTGATCTACACGCTGGTGATCCACACGCTGGTGATCCACACGCTTGTGATCTGCAACACGATGTGCGGGATTCCCTGACGGTTCGGACCGGAGTCCCCGATAGAGCGAGGGAGCGTGCGGTGCGACCCTCATACCATGTCTGTTGCTCTTCACGCTTCGCCCGGTTCTCCTGCGGCCCTAGCCCTCAATCCGGGGCCCGTGCTGGTCGCCAGCGATGCGACGGATGCGTCCACCGACGCGTTGTTTCATGCCGCGCGCCTGGCGTCCACGGTCCTTGGTGGCGCCGTTCAGCTCATCGGGGTATGCCATCCGATCTCCGGTGTGGCCTCCGGAATGGATGCGTTGCCGGTGCCGCCGGAATTTGATGAAGCACGGCGTGTTGCCCTACTGGGCGATCTGACCCGCAACATTCAAATCGCGGCCGCTGGGGACACCAGCTGGCCGGTCACCGTACTGCTGGGCTCACCCGCGCGTACGCTTGCCGAGGAAGCGGCACGGCGTGATGCGGTCCTGTTGGTGATGGGGATCGGGCGGCACAATCCGCTGGATCGGCTGTTCGGCACGGAAACCACGCTTGCCACACTGCGCGAATCGCGGGTTCCGATCTTGGCGGTCAGTCCGAATTTTCCGACCGCACCCGTGCACATCGTCGTCGGACTCGACTTCGGCTTGGCCAGTATCGAAGCCGCCCGTATGGCCCTCCGTCTGCTCAACAGTGCCGGTACCCTCACGCTCGTCCATGTCCGTCCGCGTTTTGAGCATCCCACCTCCGACTGGCAGGCGTGGGATACCGACTATGGGCGGAATCTGCCGCCGCTCTTCGAGCAGGTCCGTGCACAGCTCGATGTCCCGGACGGGGTGCTGTTGGAGACCGTGACGGTCCGTGGAGATCCGGCACCCGCCCTGTTGGCGTATGTGCAGCAGGTCGGCGCCGACCTCATTGCCGTAGGGACGCAGCGGCACCACGTCATTGAGCGACTGGTCGTAGGATCCGTTGCGACGCGCGTGTTGCGGATGGCGCGCTGTACGGTGCTGGCGGTGCCCAGTCGCTCGCCGTCACCGACACTTGGCTGAATAGCGCGCGCGAAAAGCCGCCGATATCACCGTCGCGCTAGAAGACCCGCATCGTGAGATACCGACGCGGGTTTTTCTTCACGTCAGCCACGAGCGCCCGCAGCTCGCGCACCAGTGAATCACTCTGCTGGTATAGCGCCGGATCGTTCATCATCAGCCCCAGCGAGCCGTCACGGCTGTTGGCTTTGGCGAACACCGAATCGGCTCGCGCGACCACGGTGGCGACTTGCGATTCCGTACGCTCCAGACGCTCCGAGAGCTTGCGCAGATTGTTGGTGGCGGTGACGAGTTCCCGTGCCGCCTGCTGCGAATTCGTCACAATCTGCTGCAGTTCGCCGCGACTCGTGGCAGAGTCCACGCGTGCCGAGAAGGCATTGAGGCGCGTCGCCGCTTGATTGATCGTGTGCAGCCCGGTGTCGATCTCCTTGCTGAGCCGGTCGAGGTTCTTCGACTGGACGTCGATCGTGCGCGACAGCACTGCCGACAATTTCGCGACGTTCCGAATCGATTCGCGCATTTCGCGTGCAGCCTCATCGTCGAAGGCGACCTGCACCCGATCGGCCACCTTCGCCACATCGCCTGCGAGGCGACCCGCCACGGTCGTGAGCTGCGCGATGTCTGGCATGACTGCACCGGGCAAGGTATCGCCGCCGGTGCGGGCTTCCGTGATTGCACGCCGCAGATCCCGATCGGCCGGTACCCCCGCCGCATCGGTCACCGTAGCCTGCCATTCCCCGAACAGACTCGACGCGGCAATGAGCACCACGGGATCATTCGGTAAGGTAACCTCGCGATCGAGACCGATGCGGAGCACCACCCAGCCGCTGTCGCCCAGCGCGATCCCTTCGATGCGTCCTGCGCGTACCCCACGGATCACGACGGGATTGCCAAGGGCCACGCCACCCACCTCGCGCGAGCGCGCGGTAAGATGCCGCGTGCGTCCGCCGAGATCGGCCTGCTTCACCCAGAGTACCGTGACGATGAGTACGATGGTCACCACGATCACGGTGAGTCCCACGAGGAAATCGTTCGGTCGCTTGTCGGTCGTCATCGTAGTGTCCGATTGGTCAGCCACACGAGCGCCCAGAAGGCGTCGAGTACGAGAATCATCACGGCGGAAATCACCACGGCGCGTGTCGCGCTGCGCCCCACCCCTTGTGCGCCACCCATCGTGGTCAGGCCGGCACGGCAGCCGATGAGTGCCACGGCGGCGCCGAAGCTGGCCGATTTCACCAGACCATAGCGGACGTCGAAGTCCGTGAAGAACAGGCGGACGCCTTTCAGAAATTGCGGCGTGCTCAAGTCGAGGAGCACGAGCGAGGCGCCCCATCCGGAGAGCATGCCCACCAGCATCGCGACGCCGACCACGATCGGAAACATGATCGCAGCGGCCACGACGCGCGGCGCGACGAGGAAGCTCATCGGGTCGAAGGTGAGCGTCTCCAGGGCATCGATCTGTTCCGTGACGCGCATCGTCCCCAGCTCGGCGGCGATGTTCGCTCCCACGCGTCCGGCGAGTGCGAGGCCGGTCAACACCGGCGCCAACTCGAGTGTCACCGTTTTCTGCACGAGTGTGCCGACAAAGTACGGTGGCACGAGATCCCCCACACTGTAGCTCGCCAGCAGCGCCAGCACGATACCGGTGAAGAGTGCGATGAAGATCCCGATCGGTAACGAGTCGACGCCGAGGATGCGGGCGTGCGTCGAGAACTCCGGGATCCACGCGCGGGTATCCCGCAGACTCTGCCCGAACTCCACGACGAAGTGGGCGCCACGCCCCACGGGCTCGAGCAGGCGGCGTGTCGACCGGCCGATGTGCGCCACGGTGCTGTGACCACTCACGCAGGCCATCCCCACCACAGACCAAGGCCGCTGGCGATCGCCAGGACGAGGAGACCACTGGCCGCGCGCCAGCGGAAATGCGATTCGCCGATGGCGACGACCAGCGTGAGTTTGAGTGCGGTGTTTGACAGGACGCCGATCCCGATCGCGGCGGCCGCGATGCCGGCGTGCGCTGCGTCGGCGCCATAGCGTGTCATCGAGACCGTGAGCGCATCCATGTCGGTGAGCCCGAGCAGCGTGGCCGATACCAGGACCCCCGAGGTGCCGACGTCGCGTTGCACCCAGGCAATGGCGAAGAGGACGAGCTGAAAGGCCACGGCCATCTGCAGCGAAGCGAGCAGGCCAAGTGGACTCCCGCCAAGGCCGTTCGCTGACGGCGCTGCCTCCGTGGCGGGTGCGTCCGCCTTACGTTCGGTCCACAGGACCGTGCCCATGACAGCGATGCCCGCGAGCAGTACCGGGAGCAAGACCGGGAGGGCGTGTTGCGCCACCCGCGGTTGCAGCATCGCCGTGATCACGAGGAGCCGCGGGATCAGCATTGTGCAGGCGGCCACGACACCCAGCGCCAAGGGGGCGGCGAACGCCGGTTCGTCGCGACTGCGCCGGCTGAAGGTGAGGGCGACAGCGGTGGACGACACGAGTCCGCCAAGGAGGCCGGTCACGCCGAGGCCGCGCGTTTCGCCGACCAGGCGACGGGCGATGTAGCCCGCGAAGTTGAGCGCAGAGAACATCAGCACCGCGATCCACAACGAGCGCGGACGGAACGCCGCAAACGGACCGTAGGCGCCATCGGGAATCAGCGGCAGGATGACCAGCGCCAGCACGGCGAATTGCAGCGCGGCCCGGAGTTCATGGGCGGCCACCCGCTGCAAGGCGGCCTGCATCGCCGACTTCTCGGCCAGGAGCAGCACGGTGATGGCGCCAGCGGCGCTGGCGAGAGTGCGCTCACCGAGGCCGGCGACGGTACCCAGCACGACCACGAGGACCGCGACGACTTCCGTGGTCCCATCGGTCGTGGTGCCGGGGCGTCGGACGGTGACGGCGTACGCCACGGCAGGGAGGAGGACCCCGGCGGCGAGCAGGATGGCACCGGCGACGGGATACCCATCGCGCAGGAGCCACCCGGCGAATCCCCCGATGGCCCCCAGCAGGGTGAAGGTGCGGGCGCCGGCGAAGCGGCCGTCAGGCCCGCTGGCGTGGCCTGACCACTCGCGCTCGACGCCCACGGCCAGCCCGACAAGGGCGGCGATCAGGAGGTCGGCGGCGAGCGAAAGGTCCAGCATTATGGATGAAATGGTAGTGTGACTCCCCGTTGGGTCGAGGGGGAAAACCCCCACAGCGGCGTCGAATATCCTTTCATCCGGATGGTCGGATGGTTATATTCGACAGGTGACCCTGCCTCGTCTTGCAATCCACGACCGTTTGGTTGAGTTGGCGGATGCGACCCGCTGCCGGCTCCTCGTCGCCCTTGAGCGACAGGAGCTGACGGTGGGGGAGCTGGCGACGGCCTTGCAGCTGCCGCAGAGCACCGTGAGTCGCCATCTCAAGATTCTGGCCGACCAGGCGTGGGTGGATTCGCGCGCGGAGGGCACCAGTC
>JBDKIJ010000198.1:0-4658 GCA_039797155.1 Gemmatimonadota bacterium
ACCGTGAAGCACGAGATCCGCTCGCGCCACCGCTTCTACAGCCACGATCTGCTCAACAGTCTGTTTTGCCATCCCTACTCACGCATTCAATTCATCGAACAGGAACTTGGCGTCTCGCGAATCACGGCGACGCGCTATCTCGACCTGCTGGTCGAGGATGGCGTGCTGGCCAAGGTGCGGACCGGACGGACATCGCTGTATGTCAACGTGCGCCTGGTCGACATTCTGTCTGGGCACCGATCAGCGAATCTCTGAACTCGTCACTTCGACTCGGTGTGTGCATCACCGATGGTCTCATGTGTTCGTCGGCCCCAACCGCCCCGCCTCTCGCATCGCCTCAGCCGTGAGCAGCTCACCACGCTGCGCAAGGCCAGCGGCAGCCCCCTCACGATCACGCGCCTCGCGGTTCTGCCCGAGTTTCCACTTCCCCTCGAGGCGCGTGATCCGGAGTTCGAGCCCCACGATGTTCTGCAGCATCTGCTGCATGTAGTCGCGCGGCGCGTCGGTCATCTTCCATGGGCGCGGCTGTTCGCTTTGCCGTTCGTGATCGCGCGTCAGCCGCGCGACGACACCGCGCAGGAACGGTTCGTCATGCCGGATGTGCAGTGTGCCGTGCACATGCACCGCCTGATAGTTCCAAGTGGGCACGTGCCGATGCGTTTCCGGCTTGCTGGGATACCAGTTGGGGGAGACATACGCGTTCGCGGCGCGGAAGATCACGAGCACCGCAGCGCCGTCCGTCACCTCCTCCCACATCGCGTTATTGCGCGCGACGTGGGCGAGGAGCGTGCCGTGCTCACCCCGATCGGCATCGAGCAGGAAGGGGATATGATTGGCGTCGAGCCCCTGTGGGCCCTGATGCACCAGCGCACCAAGCGGGTGCTCGGTGATGACGCGGTGCAGCTCTGGCAGGCGCGTTTCGGCGAAATGACCGGGGATGTACATGGTGTCCCGATTGCTCAGCGGCGCCCGGCCGGTTCGAGCCGCAGAATCGCCGTCGGCGGACCGTCGGCGTCACGCGTGCCGCCATCGAGCGCCAGATAGATCAGTCCGTCAGGGCCCTGCTCGACGTCCCGCACCCGCCCGATATCGCGCAGTAGGTCTTCCTGCCGGACGATGCGCTGACCAGCAAGGCGTAGCCGCACGAGTCGCTGCCCGCTGAGCCCACCCACGAGCATGTCCCCCTTCCAGCTCGGAAAGGCGTTCCCGGTATAGAAGACCATGCCGCTCACGCCGATCGACGGGACCCATACATGCACGGGCGGCTCCATCCCCTCGCGCAGCGTCCCCTCATGGATGTTGCGGCCGGTCGTGTAGTTCACCCCGAAGCCCACCACCGGCCAGCCGTAGTTGCGGCCGCTGCGGAGCAGGTTCACCTCGTCGCCCCCCTGCGGGCCATGCTCATTGCTCCACACGTCACCTGTTTCCGGATGTACGGCCAACCCCTGCGCGTTGCGGTGTCCAGAGGTCCAGATCTCGGGGAGCACGCTCGGCGTGTTGACGAACGGATTATCGGCGGGGATGCGACCGTCGTCATGCAGACGGATCGTCTTGCCGTTGTGGACCGATGGCAACTGCGCCGGATGCGCGGTGAGATCGCCCGTTGCGGGCCACTGCCGGTCGCCCAACGTGAGGTAGAGATAGCGCTGCTTATCGAAGGCGAGGCGACCACCCCACATGGACGCGCGGGGCGTCAGGTTGCCATCGGCGCGTGCATGGAAGATCTCCTGCACGTTGGTGAGGCGATCGTTCTCGAAGCGCCCGCGAATGACCGCGATGCTCCCGAGCGAGTCGGCACCCGGTTTGACGTAGCTGATGTACAGCAGCCGGTTGGTCGCGAAGTCCGGATGCAGCACGACATCGCGCAGCCCCGCCTGCTCAAGCGACGCGAGCGCCCGTGCGCCACGACCGATCGCTTGAATGGGCGGCAACCCCGCCACCGAGTCCGGCAGCAACACGCCCTTGCGAATGATGCGAAGCCGTCCGGGGCGCTCGGTCACGAGCAGGTCGCCCTCGGGCGTAAACTCCAGCCCTGATGGGTTGATGAGACCGCGCGCCACTTCGACCACGCGGAAATCATGGAACGCCGTCTGCACCACGGCGGGGGAGGCGGATGCGAGCGGCGTTTGCGCAGAGGCACCGCGCTCGCTACGGGTGACACTGACGGACACACACGCCGACGTCGCAATCACCACCGACAGGATGCGCGGGATCGACCGGAGCAGACTGGACATGGACACGGTGAACACAGGAGGTGGGAGCAGGTGGTCGACGACGACCTGATGGCGAACGCGATGGCAAACCCGATGGTACACGATTGTGAACGGTGCAGCGACGGTCAATGGCAACAGGCAATCGCAACAGGCAACGCCGACGTGCGGACATGATTCACCCCCTGAACCACCCTTCGGCCCGCAGCTGCGCCCAGATCTGCTGCACCGCCGCGGCTCCGCGCTGCACGATGCGCCGTTGATCGTCGACCACCAGCTGCCCGTCGAACAGCTGCACATATCCCTGCGTGATGACATGCCGCACATTCGCGCCGCTGGCATACAGCAGGTTGTTGAGCGGCTCGGGACCCACAGCGCCGCTCCCGGTCAGGAACCCGCTCACGTCGATCGTACACAGATCGGCCTTCGCGCCGACTTCGATACGGCCGAGGTCGTTGCGACGGAGCCCCTTTGCCGCGCCATGCGTCGCCCCATAGACCGCATCACGCATGCTCGGCATGGGAAGCGGCGCCCCGGTGCGGCCGGGCTGCGCATTGATCCACCGCGCGCGCGCACGACCGGTGATCACGGCGAGTTTGAGGTTCTCGAGATAATCATTCGAGTGCGTGTCGATCCCGACGTTCACCGGCACCCCCGCCGCGAGCGCCTCGGGATACGGCTGCGTCCCACTCGAATTCCCCGCCCCGCCGCCACTCGGACAGTGCGCGTACACGCCACCATGCCGCGTGAGCACCTCCCAGTCGTCGGCCGTCGCGCCGGTCATGTGCGCGCCGAAGAATGGCCCGTCGAACACGCCGAACTGTTCGAGCCACCGCGCCGGCGACGCGCCGTACATCCGCTGCACCGTGCGCACCTCGCCCACCCCCTGTGCGAGATGGGTGTGAATGCCATTCCCTACCTCACGCGCCGCCGCCACGATGGCACGCATCGTCTCCGGCGTATGCGTGTCTGCCGCATGTGGCGTGAGCATCGGACGGATCAAGCCGTCTTCGGCACCATTCACCGCCAGCGCGAAGGCACGGTTGGCCGCAATCTCCGTGAGCGTGTCCGGAACACTCGATGCGAGCACGGCATCGTTGCTCCGACGCCAGATGGGAAAGAGCCGCGCCGTCCCCGGCACCATGCCACCGGGAAACCCGCGCACATGCCAGCGCCGCGCCACACGCACATAACTCTCGGCTTGCCGGAGACTGAGGCTCATCTCCACATGCGACGTGCACCCCGAGCGTAGCAGCTCGGCCATGTTGTACGCCGTGATGTCGTCGAGCAGTTCGGTGGGGAGTTGCTCCAGCAGTTCGATGGGGCGCTGATACGAGCGGCCATCCTCGATGAGCCCGCGTGTGGGGGACCCCGACGCGGTGTGCGTGTGACCCGAGATGAAGCCGGGGAGCAGCAGCTGTCCCTGCGCATCAATGCGCGGAGTCGTACCGCCGATGCGCCCTTCTTTCACCTCGACGATGTCGTTGTCGCGTACCCGCACCGAACAATCACCCACGAGCTGCGGCGCGCCGTTGCGCCAGATCAGCGCCGCCGACGCATCGATGATGTAATCGCGCGCGCGTGGCGGACGCGGTGGCTGCGGCGCTTCGGGCTCGAATAAGTTCGGGAGACCGACGAGCGGCAGGGCGCCAATCGCGCCACGATGGAGCAGGTCGCGACGGGAAAGTGGGGCGTGATCGGACATCGACCGAGCGATTGTGAAGGAAGGCGCGGACTCGAATGCTTGACCAATTTGGTCAAGGCTGGCTAGAATTCGTAATGTACGACTCCACACCCCCAGTCCGCCGAGTCCGTGAAGCAGTCGGCCTGTACGAGGCCAAGACGCAGCTGTCGGCGCTGGTCGACCGTGCCGCGGCGGGGGAGGAGATCGTGATCATGAAGTCCGGGCAGCCAATGGCGCGCCTGGTGCCCATGGAGGGGCTGCGTGAGCGACGCGTCCCCGGTCAGGGGGCGGGCCAGTGGACGGTGTCGGAGGACTTCGACGCGCCGCTACCGCCCGACGTGCTCGACGCGTTCGAAGGTCGCTGAGCGGACGCCGTGCGCCTGTTGCTCGACACCCATGTGGCGATCTGGTGGGACGCCGGACTCGGCCTCTCCGCCTCAGCGCGTGACGCCATAATCGCGGCCGACGAGGTGTACGTGAGCGCGGCTTCGTCGTGGGAGATCAGTATCAAGGCTGCACTAGGAAAGATTACGACGTCGCGGTCGCTGGCAGCGGTCGCGGCCGATTCCGGGTTCTTCGAATTGCCGGTGCTGATCCGCCACACCGAAGCGGTGCGTGAGCTGCCGGCGCTGCATCGTGATCCGTTCGATCGGCTGCTGGTTGCGCAGGCGATTGCCGAAGGGCTGACGCTGGTGACTCGAGATCCGCTCGTTCGGCAGTATGACCTATCGACGATCTGTGCATAACACCGTGTACGACATCCA
>JBDKIJ010000199.1:0-5370 GCA_039797155.1 Gemmatimonadota bacterium
CGCGGTCGTGGAATCAGGGCCAGTGGGAGCCGGAGACTGCGCCGATGCTGCACGGCTACGCTGAGGTGCCGATCGTGAAGTTCGCGAACCGTGACGAGGTCGGCGAGTTTGAGCGGCACACCGATCTGCTGGACAGGATCAACTGGGGTCTGTTGCAGCGTCTGGTGATCACGGCGACGCAGGCGTGGAAGCAGCGCGCGATCAAGGGTGAGTTGCCGACGCATGACGCCGAGGGCAACGAGATCGACTACGGTGCGGTGTTCGCGCCTGGCGCCGGTGCGCTGTGGACGTTGCCTGACGGTGTCGACATCTGGGAGTCGTCTCAGACTGACATCGGCCCGATCCTCACCGCGATCAAGGACGACATCCAGCACCTCGCGGCCGTCACCCGGACGCCGATGTCGACGTTCATGCCCGGCGGGGAGAACCAGTCCGCGGAGGGCGCAGCGTTCGCCCGTGAGGGTCTGGTGTTCAAGACGGAGGACCGGATCGCGCGTGCGTCGAGTGCGTGGGATCGGCTGATGCGGTTGGTGCTGGACACCGATGCGGTGGTCACGAAGTGGATGCCGGCCGAGCGCCAGTCGTTGGCTGAGCGCGGCGATGCCGCCAGTAAGGCGCAGGATCTGCCGTGGCGTGCACGCATGGAGACGATCTGGCAGTTCTCCGGCGAGGAGATCGACCGGATGGAGGTCGAGCGCGCCGCTGAGGCTGACGCCGTCGTGCAGCCGCCTAAGCAGCGCCAAATCCGTACCGAGACAGACGAATCCGGCCGCTAAGGCCCGGCCACCTAAGACCACCCGCCACACGGCGGGTTTGGCGCCCCTGGAGGGCGTTGTTCACCGACCCTGGAGGTCATCGCACCATGTCCGACGCAACACCGACGAACGAACAGTCACAACCCGCGGAGCAGCCGCTCGAGCCTGCTCCGACGCCCGCCCCGGCGCAGGCCGCCGAGCCGAGCAAGCAGCAGACGTTCGACGCCGACTACGTCGCGAAGATCCGCGCCGAGGCGGCCAAGTACCGCACGGAGGCCAAGGCCAACGCCGAAGCCGCCAAGCGTCTGGCCGAGATCGAGGAATCGAACAAGACCGAGGCGCAGAAGCAGGCAGAGCAGCTCGACAAACTCCGCCAGGAGAACGAGCGCCTGCAGTCTCAGATGCTCAAGGCCCAGGTGGCCGCAGACAAGGGCGTGCCTGCCGAACTGCTGTCCGGCACCAGCGAGGACGAACTCGTCGCTTCTGCCGAGCGCCTCTTGGCGTTCCGTGGTCAGCAGGCCGCCCCGGAGTACGGACGCAGTGCGGACGCATCTCCGACCAAACCCAAGCAGTTAACCCGTGCCGACATGTCGCGTATGACGAACGATCAGATCGTCAAGGCGGATGAGGCCGGACTCTTCGACGACCTGAAAGCGGGCCGTCTCTAACCATAAAGGAGGACAGCCGTCATGGCCGTTCAATACTTCCAGCCGGAGATCTGGAGCGCACGTCTGCTCTCCAGTCTGAAGAAGGCGACCGTGTACGGTGGCGTCTGCACCCGTGAGTACGAGGGTGACATCCGCGACTCCGGCGACACGGTTCGCATCACCTCGATCAGCCGTCCGACGATCGGCACCTACACCAAGGGCAGCACGACCGTCACCCCCGAGCAGCTGACCGACGCGCAGCGCTCGCTGCTGATCAACCAGGTGAAGTACTTCGCCTTCGAGGTCGACGACGTCGACTACCGCCAGGTCGCCGACGGTGGCGCGCTGATGAACGAGGCCGCCGCTGAGGCTGCCTACGGTCTGGCCGACACCGCCGACCAGTACATCGCCGGCCTGTACGGCGATGTCACCAACACCATCAGCACCGTGTCGATCACTTCGGCCACCCTCGCGGTGGACGGCATCGCCGATCTGATGGTGAAGCTCGACGAGGCGAACGTGCCGAAGGCCGGTCGCTACGTCATCGTCCCGCCGTGGTACCACGGTCTGCTGGTGCAGTCCGACATCCTCGCCCCGGTGGACGCCAGTGGTTCTTCGGAGACGCTGCGCAACGGTCTCGTCGGTCGCCTGTTCGGCTTCGACGTGCTGGTGAGCAACAACGTCCCCGTGATCACCGGCGACGACTACGCGGTGCAGGCCGGCGTGCCGGGTGCGATCGCGTTCGCCGAGCAGATCGTCAAGGTCGAGGCTTACCGCCCCGACGACTCGTTCTCCGACGCCCTGAAGGGGCTCCACGTCTACGGCGCGAAGGTCATCCGACCCGACGCCGCGGCCGTGATGACCGCGTCGAAGACCTGACGACTAGCGGCGGCCCCGGTGCAACCTCTCTGCGCCGGGGTCGCCGCTACCCCTGTACCTGCCACCTGTCCACCACACGATGCGTTAGGAGCATCCAATGGCACGTTCCGAAGTCACCATCACCACGCTTGCGGGCAACACCTGGGGCGCACAGCCGACGGGCAACGACCTGGACCCGACAAACGGCCACGTCATCACCCCGACCTGCCCGGTCAACGAGCTCGTGATCGAGATCACCCACACCACCGCGTCGAGCAAGAACGTCACCGTGCTCGCCGGCGACAACCCGCCCGCGAACGCGCAGGGCGCGGGCAACCTCGTTGAGGCGTTCGGCGCTGGGGACTCCACCCCGGTCGTCAAGCGGATCGTTCTCGACTCGTCCCGGTTCCTGCAGAACGACGGAACCGTCAACATCGACGTGGCGGCCGGCGCGACCGGCAAGATCCGCTGCTTCAAGGTTTCGCGTATCTGATGGCGAAGTACAAGTTCGTCGCCAGCGGCAACGTCTACGACGTGGATCTGGACGCCTCTGGCCCGAAGCAACGCGAGAACTACGAGTTCCGAATCGCCGCCGGCGAGATGGTGCTCGTGGATGAACCGAAGAAGCCTGCCGCGAAGAAGGCGGCCCCGGCCGCCGACGACGCGGACGGCGAGCAGTAAGCACCCCTGGAGGGCACGATGGCGTTGGCCGAACTGGCGACCCCCGCGAGGGTCGGCAAGTACCTGGCGCAGACGGTCACCGACCTGGAAACGGTCGACGATGACTCGCTGCAGCAGGCTTGCGACGACGCCAACGCCGTCGTGCTCGACCATCTGATGCGCCCGTCGTTGACGGGTTTGTCGGAGGAGGTGCAGGCGGCGGTGGTGTTCGTGGCGACGAAGGTCGCTGCGCGCATCTACCGCAACCCGTCGGAGTTCACTGTGGAGACGTTCGGCGAGGCGTCGCACACTTATGTGGATCCGCGGATCCTGACCGGCGACGAGCGCGCCCAGTTGCGGCGTGCCCGGTCGGCGCGGGTCGTGCGTGGCCCGATCCAGACGCTGGGCAGCACCAATGCTTGAGTCGTCGGTGACCGGCGCTGACGGCGTGACGCGCAGCCTCGAGGAGATCATGGAGCGCGTCGACCTCCGCAAGTTCTACGGCGGCCCGGTGGCGTCACTGTGGCACAAGCGGCAGAAGATCGTCTTCGACGAGCGGCTGACGCCGTTGAGCGAAGAGACGGTGCGGATCTGGAAGAAGCGTACGCCGATGGTGACGACCGGCGCGCTGCGCACTGCGACGACGAAGTACACGCCCATCAAGGCCGACAGGGACACTGCGACGTTCGGTATCCCGAAGGCCAACCGCGTGAAGTGGATCGGTGTCATGCACGCCACGAAGACCGGGTCGAGGCCGAAGCGTGACGTCGTCCCGAACTGGTCGCGTGCCGAGAAACTGGTGATCCTCGACAAGATGACCGACTGGATCATGCGCGGAAAGATCCAGGCGCAATGACCTCCGGGCACGAGGCCGTCAAGGCCGACCTTGTGGCGCATCTGAGCGCCAATATCGGCGACTGGGTGGATGTGGTCGCGGTCGACAGTTGGCCGCCCGCACCGGCCTTGGTGGCCGCTACAGACATCCTCCCGGTCGACGAGGACAAGCCGTGGCCGTGCGTGCTGGTGTCGACGACGAGCATGAGCACCACCACCCGTGCCGCCGGCGTCGGCTCGGGTGTGTTCATCGGCGACTACGGCGTCCGCGTGACGGTGGCTGTCCGCACCCCGAAGTCGAAGGATTTCGACCAGGCGGCGGTCGGCCGCGATCGGCTGCTGGCGGCGGTGCGGTATCTGCTGCTGTCAAGCCCGAAGGCCGGCGACGACTGCGCCGTGCTGACCGCTGACTTCTCCGAGCAGACCGACCCGGTGGCCGTCGACGCGAAGGGTCGGCCTGTCGCCGTCGGCACGTTGACGCTGACGGTGCGGCACACCGAAACCATCCCCGACCTCGCCGAGTACGGCACCGCCGACGCGGCGATCGTCGAGTTGGGTGTGACCGACGCCGACGGGTCGCTGTTCACGAACCAGCACTACGACGCCGAGTCCGTCTACGACGATCCCGCAGACGGCTACGACGGCGGCACCGAGTGGCCTGCAAAGCCGTAAGTCAACCATCCCCCTCCAACCCCCGATAGAAGGGCTGTCCCATGTCAGCACGGGTAACCGTTTCCACTCAGGCGATCGCCTCCCCGCCCCCGGGTGTGGTCGTCGACTCCGGTCAGGCGTTCATCGTCGGCCAGACGCAGCGCGGTCCGGCGCACGTCCCGACCCGCATCTTCGGCCTGGCCGACTTCCGTGCGGTGTTCGGTGAGCGTTCCGGCGGCACCGACCTGTACGACGTCGTCGCCAGCGCGTTCAAGGAAGGGCTCGGCTCGGCGTACATCCTGCGCGCTGTCGGCCCGTCGCCGGTGAACGCCACCATCGGCCTGGACTCGGCGAAGATCGTCGTGACGGCGAAGGAGCCGGGCGCGTTCGCGAACGGCTGGACCGCCGCCTACACCAGCGCTTCCAAGACGATCACGCTGGTGAAGGGTGACACGACGGTCACCTACACCGGCACGACCGCCGCCGAGTTGCAGGCCGCTGCCGCCGTCGACCCTGACGTCGACGTGACGGTGACCAGCCTGCCGGCGTCGAACGTGTCCGCGACCGCGCTCGCGTCCGGCACCGACGACTACAGCAACGTGGTCATCGCGACCAGCCTCGCCTACCTCGACGCCGATCTCGGTGACGGTGCTGTGGTGTGGCCGGGCAAGGTGTCGTCCGCGACCGCTGCGGCGCTGCAGTCCCACTGCGAGGACACCAACCGGCTCGGCATCCTGAGCGTGGCTTCGGGCACCTCGCAGGCCAACGCGATCGCTGCCGCCGCCGCTGTCACCGACGGCGCGAACCTTGTGCTGGCATGGCCGCACGTCACCGTGTCGACGAACTCCGGCGACCTGACGATCGAGCCGACCGGGGTGGCGCTCGGTGCCCGTGCCCGTGCGCACGCCGCTGAGGGTCCGCAGGCGTCGCCGATCCGCGACATCTACGGCAAGGCCCAGTGGGTC
>JBDKIJ010000200.1:0-6171 GCA_039797155.1 Gemmatimonadota bacterium
CACGGTGGTCGGGGATGTCGGCGGCGGGCGTGCAGGCGCACGCACTGCGCATGTCCTCCGGGCATTGGTGTGGCCAATGAGGGGCGGGACGCTGCCTTCCCTGCGGCCAATGGTACGGCGGCCGTCGCGCGTATGCGCCGGTGTCACGCTGCTCGAGGTGCTCGTGGCACTGCCGATCATGGCCATCCTGATGTCGGCGAGTACGCTGCTGCTCTTCGCCACGCTACGAGGGCTCGAGGGGCGGATGCTTGCGATCCGCACGCATGCGGAGATTCGGCGCGGTGCGGTGCTGACCCGGCGTGCGTTGGCGCCGCTCCGCGCGCGTGACCTGCGTGCCGTCTCGGACTCTCAACTGGAGATCGCCGAACATCTCACAATCGGTATTCTGTGTGCCTCGGTCTCGCACACCCAGCTGGTGGTGGCATGGCCATCAGCACCCCCAGGTGTGGACGGGATCCGTGTGGGGGATCTGCTCGAGTTCTGGCCACGCGGCCTCGATGCCGGGACGTTGGCTCCGCCCGTGGAGCGTTCGGTGCGCGGGGTTGCGAGTCATACGGGGCGCGACGCGCTGTCGGCCGCGTGTGTCACCGGCATCGTCTCCCGTTCGATCGTGACGGTGGACAGTATCCCGGGCGCGTTGGTCGTCGGTGCGCCCGTACTGGTGCGCAGGCGACAACGGTGGCTGCACTATCGGAGCGCGTCGGCGTGGTGGATCGGCCGGCGCAGCTTCGACGGCAGGCAATGGGATGGCACGCAACCGGTGGTCGGTCCAGTGAATTCGCCACACGACGGGGGGATGTTCGTGATGGCGTGGAGGCGCGACGGGGCGGCCCCCGACCAGCCCGACTCCACCATCATCCTGGACGTGACGATTCGCCGGACCATCCCGGACGGTGGGGTCTCCAGCACAACGAGCCGAATGCCGTTATCCGGCAACGAATCATCCGCAGGGCGGCCCACGCCTGATGGGTGGTCGCGGAACGTGCCATGATCATGCCGGCCATGCTCTTGGTGTTGATGATCAGTGGCATGCTGGCCGGAACCCTCGCGACGGTCGGTACCCTGGCAACACGCGGGCAACGTCGCCTTGAAGCGGACCTCCGCGTGCAGTGGGCGATGGAGTAAGGGGTGGCGCTCGCGATGTCGCGTTGGGCCACGGGGCGCCTGGCGGAGCGGCCCCTGGGCGAGATGGAGGGCGTGGAGGTGACCACGGCATCGGGGCAGGCCGTGCACGTCGCACGGCGTCGGACCCATCCACTGATCATGCAGGTGACGGCCACGTCAGGGGGGCGACAGCAGGTGACGTGGGTCTGGCTGGAGCCACCGCCGCTTCCCGTGACGCCGATGCATGACCCGTTGACCACCAACGACTCTGGTTCGGCACGGTGGGCCGTCATGGCCACGATCACCGAGCGGGCGCGGTCCCAGCGACCCAGCGAGGCGGCGACGAGCCAGTGGGCGTTGTTCCACGGACCGGCGGATCGGTTCGCTGGAGGGCCCACGGACTTCGCCGGGTTGGCCGTCGTTCAGGGCGACCTCCATGTGCAGCGCCCGATGCGGGTCCGTGGATTACTCGTGATTCGCGGTGCCATCGACTGCGCGGCTGGGGGCATCATGGTCCAGGGAGGCCTCATCCACATTACGGAAAAGAGCGCCCCACCCGTAGACATGTCATGCCTCGATGTACGCGCCGATCGGATGGCGCTCGAAGAAGCGCTGGCCTTTGTTGCGGTACCGCGCCGGGCACCGTTTCACCTCCGGCACTGGCCCGCGGCAGGGCCGTCTTGACGCCCACGTGTTACGCATCGTTTGGGTGGCCGGTACCTTATCTTATTGCCTCGCGTTGGGATGTCGGGTGTCACGCCGGTGGTACGATGGGTCAGGGTTTGCCCCCCTCCGCCGTTACCTCGCCCGAAGCCAGTCGTTTCAGCTTTGGAATGTTCGATGTGGCAGGACCGGTCCGGACTCGCGCTGAGAAGGCGCGGGGCGTGGCTGGTCAAGCCCTCCACTGTGAACTCGTGTACCCATGGCGCTCTTCGGCCGCAAAAAAATCACCATCGGACTCGATGTCGGTTCCGGCTTCGTGAAAGCGGCCGTCATCGATCACGGTGGGTCCGTTCCGGAATTGACCAAGGTGGTCATGACGCCGCTTGCCGACAGCGCCATTGTCGAAGGGGAAGTCATGGACCACGAAATTGTGGTTGATGCGATTCGCCAGACGCTTTCGGCAACCGGGGTGAAGACGCGAGACATCGTGGCCGCCGTCGGCGGGCGTGACGTCATTGTCAAGAAAATCACCATGGAGCGCGTCAAGGAGCAGCAGGCGCGCGAGCTGATGCGCTGGGAAGCCGAGCAGCATGTGCCGTTCGACATGGAGTCGGTCGAGATCGATTTCCAGATTCTCGATCCCGATGCGGACGGCTTGGACATGAATGTGCTGCTGGTCGCGGCCAAGCGGGATCTGGTTGAAGCCAAGAGTCAGCTGCTCACCGATGCCGGGGCGCCGCCCACGATCATCGACGTGGATGCGTTTGCCTTGCACAATGCCTTCGAGCGTAACTATCCGGACGCCATGTCCGGGACGGTGGCGCTGCTCAACATCGGCAACGAAGTCACCAACCTGAACATCCTGGAAGATGGGGTGCCGGTCCTCACGCGCGACCTGGTGATCGGGACGCGCCGATTCCGCGAGGATCTGCAGCGTGAACAAGGACTGACATCGGAAGACGCCGAGGATATGCTGCGGAACACGCGCACGAATCCCGCGCTCGATGGTATCCTCATTTCTCGTGGAGAAGAGATCGCCGTGGGCATGGAGCGCGCGGCGACGTTCCTCTCCAGTGCGAATCGATCCTTCGCGCAGGTGCGCCTGGTCTATGCCTGCGGTGGCGGCTCGCGCATCCCGGGGCTGTTACCCTGGTTGGCTGAGCGGCTGCATATCCCCGTGGAGCCGGCCAATGCCTTTGCGCGTCTGGCCGTCCGCGACGGGGCGCTCGAGTTTTTCTCCCTTGATGAAGTGGCGCCGATGTTGATGTTGCCCATCGGACTCGCCCTTCGGTCGGCGGCCTGAGGCATGCGCCCGAATGCTTGAAATCAACTTGCTCCCGGGTGGGCGACGGAAACGACCGGCGTTCGGCTCACTGGACAGTCTTGATGCCAAGGCAGCCGTCGAGGCGCTCCTGGCGTCAGTCCGTGATCCGTGGCTGCTGTTTGCCGGTGCCGCGATCGTGATTGCGCTCGCCGCGACCGGCGCGCTCTACACCACGCAGCGTACACGGACCACCGAATTGGATGGGCGACTCGAGGTCGCCATTCGCGATTCGACCCGCTACGCGAAAGCGCTCGACCAGCAGCTTCGGCTGCAGGCCGAGCGCGATTCGGTGCAGCGGCAATTGGCGGTCATCCGTTCCATCGATGAGACGCGGTACACGTGGTCGCACATTCTCGATGAAGTCAGTCGCGCGCTCCCCGCGTATACGTGGATTACCCTCGTCGAGCAGACCAGTGCGCCGCCCGAGGCGCCGGCCGTGGATACAACGGCGGCCAAGCCGGACGCGGGCGCCGCGAAAGGCCGCGCGGCTGCGGCGGTCCCTCCTGCGCCGCCTCTCGCGTTCAAGCTTGTGGGGCAGACGGTCGACATTCAAGCATTGACACTATTCATGCGCCAGCTCGAAGGGTCGCCCTTTGTGCAGGCGGTGGCACTCACGAAGTCGGAAATCGTGATCGTGGATGGTAAGGACGTCACGCAGTTCGAGCTGACGGCCCAGTTTGAGACGCCGCCGCCAGGCGTCGTCCAGACGTCGCCCCTGATCATCCCCGTGCGCTGAGTTTTCCATGGCCCTTCTCCCATCCAATCAGCGCGATCAACTCAAGCTCCTTCTCGGCATCGCCGCGATCGGTGGGGCGGCGTGGTACTACATGTACCCGTATGCCGCCAAGACGCTCGAGTTGGATACCCAGACGGAACGTGTCGTCGGTCTCGAGGACCTGAATGCGCGCTATGCGCGCCAGTTCGCGACCGGCAGTCTTGAAACTGTTCGCATCGAAGCCGCCAAGACGCGCTCAGCCATGATCGTCATGCGCCGCCTCGTCCCGACGGCCAATGAAGTGCCGGCGTTGCTGGAAGAAGTCAGTACGGCCGCGCGCCGGGCCGGATTGGACGTCGGGGGCGTTACCCCGCAGCCGGTGATTGCCGGGTCGCATTTTGATACGCATCGCTACGCCATCACGATCCTCGGGCAGTATCACGAGATCGGCGCGTTCCTGGCGAATGTCGGGTCGCTGGCGCGCATCGTGGCCCCCGTGAACCTCTCGTTGGCCCCCGGGACGGCCGGGCAGCGCACCGGTGTGCGCGCCGCGACGACGGATCAACTGGTGGCCACCATCCTGTTGCAGACGTACGTCGAACGCACGCAGCCTGCCCCCGCGCCGGAGTCGAAGTCATGATCCGCCGCGTGATCCACGGGTTCGTGTTGGGGTTGGCTCCCTTGGTGACCGGAGAGCCCGTCTCGGCCCAGTCGTTGCGCGAGCAGACGCAGGCGATGCCCACCAACGCCAGTGCCTCGGCGGTTGACACCACCACGCCGCGCCGCCCGCGAGGGAAGCCGGTGATGCCGACGGAAATCACCATGGAGCGTGAAGTCTTCACGTACAATGGGGCCGGGCGCCGCGATCCGTACAAGTCGCTCATGAACAGCAGTGCCATTCGGCCGCTCTTGAGTGACCTGCGGCTCATGACCGTGGCGTACGATCCCGCCGGGGTCAATTCGGTCGCCATTCTGCGGGACATCAATACCCGGCAGCAGTACCGCGTCCGGGTCGGTCAGCAGCTTGGGCGCATGCGCGTGAGCGCCATTCGCCAGAAGGCCGTGCAGTTCACGATTCAGGAGTACGGCTTCAATCGGCAGGAAACACTGCTGCAGGGCAGTGATACGACGAAAGTGAGGAATCGATGATGGGACCGACGACCGCCGCCGTAATGGCCGCGTTCCTGGCATGGGCGGGCGCCGAGGGACACTCCGTGAAGACGCCGCAGGGTGCGGACGTCTACGCCGTGGCGATGCCACAGGCGGGAGCACGGGTCACGCGCAGCCCGATTCGCGGACGGATCCGGGCCGTCGAAATTGCGTCGACGACTGCTGGACCGACGATTGCGATCGCCGTCGATACGAGCGTCCCGGTGCGCCATTTCCTGCTGACCAATCCGACCCGGCTGGTGGTGGACTTTGGCGCGGCCGATCTGGCTGGACGCTTTGTCTACGACGGCCGGACCCGGGGGCCAGTCCGTCAGCTGCGGGTGGCGCAGTTCAAGCCGGATACCGCGCGCGTCGTGATCGAGCTGGACGGTACGTCCAGCTTCACGGTGGAACGTGACGGTGGGCAGATCCGCGTCCTCTTCGACGCACCGGGTACCGCCTTCGATCGGTGGGTGTCCACATCGGGCGTGGTCTTCCCTGCACGGACCGCACGCGCCACGATCATCCCGCCAAGTATTGCCCCCGATGAGACGGTAACGTCGCCGGCCGGATCGGTAGAGGAGACGGCTGCCTCGGTTTCACGCGATCCGCAGATCGCTGCCAACACGGAACCGTTGACGCCGCGCGACACGCGTCCGACCACGGCCCGCGAGTCGTCAGCGGCAGCGCGTCAGCCGCGCGCGAAGCCGCGCATCACGGTGTCCTTCGACGGCAATGATATAGCCGATGTAGTCGCTACGTTCGCGTCCTTCTCGGGACGCAACATCATCCTCGGCAAGAACGTGACGGGTACGGTGACTGCCGATATCGTCGACAAGCCGTGGGACGTCGCGCTGCAGGCGATTCTGCAGGCGCAGGGGTTGGCGGCCAACGAAGATGCCGCCGGCATCATTACGGTCGACAGCTATGAGCGACTCGCCGCCAATCAGGCACTCGAGCCGCTGGTGACGCAGGTCCTGGACGTCAATTACGCCAAAGCCACGACGCTCCGGGCGACCGTCACCGCGCTGCTCGCCAGAGATTGTACCGGGTTCGCGACCGCGCAAACGGGTCGGGATCTCGTCGGGGGGACGGCCATCTCCAACCAGGCCAACCGGCCGGGTGAAGGTGGACAGGGGTGTGTCGTGCGTGGTACGGTCACGGCCGACAGCGCCACGAACAAACTGATCATCAGCGACGTTCCGTCGCGCCTCCC
>JBDKIJ010000201.1:0-7184 GCA_039797155.1 Gemmatimonadota bacterium
TATCTGGCTCGTCGGGGATGCGGCCAATGCTAAGCAGCTGCGTCCGTTCTACGCCGATCAGGTCGTCGCCGGCCTCACCCGCCTGGTCGGCAGTGATCTCAAGGTACAGGTGGAAGTCTACGGCAAGCGCTACGGGCGATACCCGGTGCGCGTGTGGCGCCCGCAGGCCGTGCTCAGCCCCGCCGGCTTTGACGACGCGTCGTCGGATATTCCCTTCGGCCTCGAGCCACTGCGCTCAACGGGCACGGGCGAAGCATTCGGCGCTGAACTGTTCCTGCAGAAGAAGTTCGGAGCGTCGCCGTTCTATGGGCAGCTGAGCGCGAGCTGGAATCGGACGCGCTTTACGGCCATCAATGGCGTGGCCACGCGCGGCGCTTTCGACACGCCGCTCCTGGCGAATGGCGTGCTGGGATGGCGTCCGAATGCGCAGTGGGAGGTGGCCGCCCGAGCGCGGGCGTCGAGTGGGCTGCCGAATACCCCGTGGATCACTACCGGCAGTGCAGCTGGGACACTCGACTTCGCGCGCTACAATGCGGAGCGGCTCCCCGCGTTCTTCGCGGCCGACCTGCGTATCGATCGACGCTTTGTTCTTGGCGGTCGTCAGCTGATCGCGTTTCTCGATCTGCAGAACGTGACGGGGCGCGCAAACGAACTGCCGCCATCGTGGAATCCGCGCACACGTTTGGTCGAACGTAACACCGGCCTGGGATTGCTTCCGTCGATCGGTCTCAACTGGGAGTTCTGACCAGCCGGACCGCTGTCACCACATCGCGTGAGCGTTGGCTCAGGCTTCCTGCGCCGAGGCCTCGGCCCCTTGCAATGCCTGCTTGACGATGCGGGTTGCGGTGATTCCCAGTAGAATCGCTGCACCGATACCGAGGGCAATGACCCATGTCGGCGTCTCGATCGCGGTGGTGCCGGCGCCGGCATGACCAAGCGTGGCATAAGTCACGATCGTCGGGATCATCCCGATAAGTGCCAGCACGAAATCGCGCAGCGTCACCGTGGTGACCCCCATCGCATAGTTCGTCAGCACAAAGGGGACGATGCCTGAAAGCCGCAGCAGGAACATCAGGCGGAAACCCTGTTGACCGACGACGCGATCAACGATGACCAGCGTCGGATGACGGGCTACCTGTCGGGCCACCCAATCGCGGAGCACGAATCGGCCAAGGAGAAATGCCACTACGGCGCCGAGGGTAGAGCCGATGGCGACCAGAATGGACCCTTGGGTGACGCCGAATACGGCGCCGCTCGCGATGGTGAGAAGAAAGGCCGGCATCATCAGGACCGAGGCCAGCACGTAGCCGAAAACGAACGCGGTCGGGGCCCACGCGCCCAGTGTGTGAATCCAGTCGGTGAAGGCCGGGAGATACGGCGCCGCGAGCTTGCTGGCACCCAGGCCGATGCCAAGCGGTACAAGGAGGCCGACGAAACGGATGGCGCGAGTGAGGAGCTCGCGAAGCAGGGGTCCCATATGCTCAATTATACACATGGCCAAAAATTTCTTTCCGGGGAGTCTCATTCTCCCAGTCATTGCGTTGCTCGGCCTCGCCGTGACCCTTGGACGGCAGGACAGTCCCCCGACCGCGACGTTCGCCATCGTCAATGCTCGCGTCTGGACCGGCGACTCGAATCAGCCATGGGCCGAAGCGGTGGCCGTCGTCGGCGACCGCATCATCGCCATCGGGTCGTCCGACGAGATCCGGAAGACGGTCACCAAGGGCGAGATCGTCGATGCGGCCGGTGGCATGGTGACCCCCGGGTTCATCGACAGCCATGTGCATTTCGTGGGCGCGGGCTTTGGGCTCTCCAGTGTGCAGCTGCGTGATGCCGCGTCCAAGGAGGAATTCATTCGGCGTCTTGGTGAATTCGCGAAGCGGACGCCGAAGGGCACGTGGATCATGAATGGCGATTGGGATCACACCCTCTGGGGTGTCGAACTCCCGGATCGTGCGTGGATCGATTCCGTCACGCCTGATCATCCGGTGTTGGTGAACCGACTGGATGGGCACATGTCGCTCGCCAACAGTCTGGCCCTCACGCTGGCAGGCGTGACCGAGTCGGTCGCCAATGTGCCGGGTGGGACCATTGTCCGAGACGCGAAGGGGCGTCTGACCGGCGTGTTCAAGGACAACGCCACGGCGCTGGTAGAAAAGGGGATCACGCCACCTGCGCCCTCGGAGTGGGAGCGCGCCATCGACACCGCCATGACCTACGTGGCGATGCAGGGCGTGACGTCGGTGCATCACGTCGGCGCCGCGGGTACGGGCAGTTCATGGGATGAGCTGGCGGCGATGCGGCGGCTGCGCGAAGCGAAGAAATTGCGCACGCGGATTCGTGTCGCCGTACCGCTGGCGGATTGGGCTCGACTCCGCGACACGATCGCGGTGTACGGCACCGGGGATGATTGGCTTCGCATCGGCATGCTCAAGGGATTTGTCGATGGATCGTTGGGCTCGCATACCGCGGCGATGCTGGCCGGTTTCACCGATGCGCCGACTGACAGTGGGTTCTTCGTGACACCCGCGGATAGCCTGTACGCGTGGACCAAGGCTGCGGATGCCGCCGGTCTCCAGGTTGCCGTGCATGCAATCGGTGATCGGGCCATCCGTGCGCAGCTCGATGTCTTCGAACGGGTCGCCAGGGAAAATGGCCCACGGGACCGCCGGTTCCGCATCGAACACGCCCAGCACATCGCTCCGGCCGATATCCCGCGCTTCGCACAGCTGCAGGTCATTCCGAGCATGCAGCCGTACCATGCCGTCGACGATGGACGGTGGGCGGAACAGGTGATCGGTACCGAACGCGCCAAAGGGACGTATGCGTTCAAGTCGCTCCGTGACGCCAAGGCGCGACTCGCCTTCGGGAGCGACTGGTTCGTCGCGCCGCCGACACCGCTTGAAGGGATCAAGGCCGCGGTGACGCGCCAGACCATCGATGGCAAACAGCCAGGCGGCTGGCAGCCGCAGGAAAAAATCAGCGTCGACGATGCACTGCGCGCCTACACCATTGGATCAGCGTTTGCCGGCTTCCAGGAAAAGAACGCGGGGACGATCACGGTCGGCAAATTCGCGGATCTTGTACTGCTCGATCGGGATCTGACCACCATGCCCATCGACAGCATCGATCAGGCGAAGGTTCGGCTGACCATGGTAGGCGGCAAGATCGTGTATCGTCGCAAGTAACGGTCGAACGAAAGGACAATCGAAAGGACAAACGAAAGAACAAACGCCCCGGTGCGATCGGCACCGGGGCGTTTGTGTTTCGTATCACACAGTCCTGATTACTGCAGCGGCTTCTCCGGCCGCTTGAAGCCACCATCCAGCGCATTCAGGAACAGCTTGTAGGTGCCGTGGGGCTGCGAGCGGAAGAGAATTTCGGGACCGAACATCCAGACCGTTCCCTTGCCCATCTGCGCTTCCGCCATGGCCACGCCACCCTTGAGCAGCTCCTGTCCCCACGCCCAACCAGAGCGCAGTGGCGCGGCGGAATCGAACACCGCGAGTGCCTTGACGCCCTTGGCCGACGCGTCAGCACCCAGCTTCATGACCGGGCTGTTGTCGAACATGACGTCCGGACGCGGCGCCATGCCGGCGGCGATCGTCGCCGACGTATCGAGCTGCACCTGCAGCACCGAGCCGGGGATGTAGTACTTCTCGCCAGGATACGCGCGCCCGTTGGCGTCCGTCAGGTAATTCTCGATCGGCAGTCCCATCGCCTTGCCGAGGCCAATCGACGAACCGATCGCGACCACGCGACCACCGGCCTCAACAAACGCCTTCAGCGCCGGGACCGACTTCTCGCCGCTGATGCGCCCCAGCTCCTTGCGATACTCGGCAGGGATCAGCGTCGTGTCGGGCGATCCACCGTAGCCGCGACCCGCGCCGGCCTCACTGAACATGCCATCGGTGAAGACGAGGACGTCGTACTTGGCCTTGAGATTGCCGGCGTCGATGTCCTGCGGGTACACGGTGGTGTAGCCGTATTCGAACTTCTCGAGGATGAGACGTGTCCATCCGGTCGGCATGTTGCCGCCGTAGCGATCGACGAGACCAATGCGCAGCGGCTGCACCGCCTGCGCACTCGACGGCTTGCTGTTCGCTGCCGCGAAGTTCACGCCCAGCTCCGTCGCAGCGGTTGCGACCACCTTGTCGGCCGCTCCGCCTGCCGGAATGAACCACGAGCCGGCGGGCCACGTCGTCCCGCCATCCGTGAACGCCGTCGGGACGCGCAGCGCCTTCACCTTCACCTTGGCCAGACGATTGGCGACGGTGTTACCGTCATTCACGCCCGCGTGGATGAAGTAGCCCGCCTTCCCCTTGGCGACCGTACCCGCCGGCATCGCCGAAAGGCCGTTCACCTTCTCGAATGGACCGTTGAGGGCATCGAGCACGCGCTCGAACTGAATCCCCATCTGATACGCCAGCGTCCACCCCGCGTTGTCGTACGGCGGAATCGGCGGGCCACCCGGATAGCGGAAGTCGTTCGGGTGATCCTGCGGCTCGAACATGTCGAGCACGTGCGAGCGGAATGCCTGATTGGTCATGATGACCCACGAGCCGGCCGGGAACGCCTTGCCGTTTGCGCTGAACGAGGCAGTCGCCCGATGGATGTCGATCCCCGAGTACTGCAGGGCGCGAATGAACTTCGTGGCCGTCGGGAAATCGTTCTGCGCACTGCTCAGGATGTACGCGCGCGGATCACGGTTCTCCGGCTTCTTGAGCTCGGCCATGTAGCGATCGTTCGCCACGGAGCTGCCGACGCTCGGCGCCATGCCGGTGCCACGCGGGCCGCCGGCGCGGTTCTCCCCACCACCGGTCCCACGGTCCGCCGCGATCTTCTTCGTCATGGCATCGACGAGCTTCGGCGAAATCGTCCAGTTGTCGCGCGAGCCGGCCTTGATCTGGTCCATCCCCATCACCCAGCGATTGAACAGGAACGTTTCGCGGTAGCGGGAGGCGAGATCGAGGAACGCGTAGTTCGCCGAGACCGAGTAGTCGATCGACTGCCGGAAATGCCACGCCTGCGGCTCGATCGGCATGGGCAGGCCAGCCGAGCGCACCTGACGCTCCGGGACCAGCGCGATGCGCATCGGCGTCGGATTACCGATCGTTTCGGTGAGGATACCGATCTGGTTGTGATAGTAGCCGGTCGTGCGAAGCCCGCCGTTCCACCACGTGCTGTAGTTCGAACCGGCGCGGAAGGTGAGCCCCGGCTTGTGTTCCAGCACGAAGCGGTGATTGAGCGCGGCACCCACCAGATCGAGCCCCGTGATCATCGCGGGGTGGAACCAGAAGTTTGCCGGATCCCGATACGGGGGCGCGGCCATCACGGTTCCGGTCGGACCGGTCTGGTGATGATTGTACATGATCTGCGGATGCCACTGCACGAACAGCTGCTGTGACATGTTGCGCGTTTCGGCCAGCGCATTCATGTACGAGTCGCGGTTGTTGTCGTGTCCCGCATACTTCTCGTAGAGGCGCGGGATCGTCGCCGTCGTCCGCTTGAGCTTGTCCGTCTCCTTCATGTACCAATTGGTGACGAGCTCCATGCCATCCGGATTGGCGTGCGTCATGAGGATGACGACGTCGTTCAGGATGCGGAGCGTCTCCTCATCGGAACGGCTCGAGAGCTGCCACAGCGTTTCCATCAGCTGCTGCGCGCCGAGGACTTCGGTGGCGTGCAATCCGCCATCGATCCAGAAGATGACCTTGCCTTCCTTCGCCATTGCGGCGGCGGCTGCGGAGTCGACACCATCGGCCTTGGCGAGCTTCGTGGCGATCTCCTTGTATCGGGCGAGCTTCCGGTGGTTTTCCGGACTCGTCACGATCGCCATGATTTGCGGTCGCCCTTCTTCCGTCAGACCAATCGTGTCGAGCGATACCCGATCGCTCTCATTGGCGACGGTGATGAACCACTGATGCAGCTTGGTGTAGTTCGGCAGTTCGTAGTCGGCGCCGATCTCGTGACCGAAGAACTGTTTCGGCGTGGTGCGGGACTGGGCCTCGAGCGCCATGGGGGCCGCGACGGCGAGGAGCGCCGCAGCAGACCAACGGGCATGACGGCGCAGCCGATGCAGCGAGGGCATCTGGGACATACGGGGATGGGTGGGGGTACGCGACAACCTGCTACTCAGGAGGCCGGCAGCGGGGCATTCGTCCCACCCCAAGGGGGGGGGGCCCACCCGGGTGCTGCCTCCCGATGCGTCTACGATGCGGGTTGGCACGGCGTTGGGTAAGATCCAAGGAGCCACCGATTCCTGGTTTCCCCCATTTCCCCGGATTGCTCATGCGTCTGTTGCATCGCCTCGCTCTCGTTGTGCCGGTCTCCCTGACCCTGGCGGCCGCCAATGGGGCCGCGCAGTCGTCGTCCCAGCCACCCGCCAAGGCCGCCAAGCCGGCCGCGATGGATCACGGCACGATGGACCATGGCAAGATGGACCATGCCGCGATGCACGCCGAGCACGTGAAGCAGCAAGGGAAGGGGGACGCCGCATGGAAGGCGCTCGATGCCTACCATGCCCTCATGATGGCGACGTGGCATCCGGCCAAGGACAAGGGCGATCTCGCGCCGACCCGCGCACAAATCGGTGCCATGGTGACGGCGGCCAAGGCGGTGGCCTCCTCCAAGGCGCCCGCGACGTGTGCCACGCCGGCCATGGCGGGCGCGCAGGCTGGATTGGTTGGTGAAACGGAGAAGGTCGCAGCGCTCGTGTCGGCCAAGGCCGATGATGCCGCCCTTAAGGCGGCGATGAAGACGCTGCACGACCGTTTCGAGGTCCTGGAAGAGGGCTGCAATACCGGCATGAAGCACTGATCGCCTGCGGAGGTCTACGCAAACGGGGCCACGGCATCAGCCGTGGCCCCGTTTGCATTTCCCGTCAGTCGCGAGGGATCAGATGATCTCGCAGGCTCCACCCGCGCACGCCACCGTGTCGGCCAGCGTCGTCATGTCGGTGCCTTCCCAGAGTGCGGTGTAGTCGACCGTGCGGTACACGAGGGCGTTCCACTTGGCCATATCGGTTTCCGTGCTGACCTCTTCGCGCGGCGCCTGCGTGTACACCTTGTCGCCCGTCTCGCGGAGCAACGAGATACCGGTGAAATACTCACGGTTCTGCCAGATGAACTGCTGCACGGCGTCCCACTCATCGTCACGCACGGTGACGGTGTTCGAGACGTTGT
>JBDKIJ010000202.1:0-3246 GCA_039797155.1 Gemmatimonadota bacterium
GTTGCGGCATTGCCGGAGATCGAGCCCGCAATCGTGCTCGAGAAGGTCTTGATCCCGGCGACGATCTGGTCGCCCGAGAGCCCGACGAATGCGCCCGGGCCGCCAATAGCAATGACAGAGGTCGCCGTGCCGCCAGCGCCTCCCGTGCCTGTGCCGTAGTAGAGGGTGTTGTCCTGCTCGTTGAATGCGAGCTCGGCATTGGCGAGCGATGCCGGAGCACCGGCGTTACCGCCGCCGACGTGCTTGCCGCGACCGAGAGCGTCGCCCCCTGCTTCGAGATCGTCGACAGCCGGATCGATGACTGGAAGATATCGATCGTCGACACGGTGGCAGACAACGCATCCTGCGGCGTCTACGTGATCGGAAAGGAACGGCTCGACCCGGCCGGGCTCGACCTGCCGAACCTACACGTGACAGTGACCAAGAACGGCGCCCCCCTGTCGGAGGGCTACGGCCACGCCGTGCAGGGTGATCCGGCCCAGGCCGTGGCTTGGCTGGCGAATACGCTGGGCGCCTATGGCGTCACGCTGAACGCTGGCGACGTGATTCTCTCGGGCAGCCTCGTGCCGCTCGCCGACGCCGTGAAGGGCGACCGTTTCGAAATGACCCTGAGCAATGCAGGCGGCCCGCTGGGCACCTGCGTTGCCAACTTCGTTTAAGGAAAAGAGCAATGGCGCGCGTGAAGGCCGCAATCATCGGCTCGGGCAATATCGGCACCGACCTGATGATGAAGATGATCAAGTACCCGCAGAACATGGAACTCGCCATCGTGGTGGGAATCGACGAGAAGTCGGAAGGGCTCGCCATGGCGCGCGAGCACGGCATCGCGACGACCCACGAGGGCATCGAGGGGCTGAAGGCGCACCCGCTCTACAACGAGATCGGCATCGCCTTCGACGCGACCTCGGCCTATGCCCACAAGGTGCATGACGAGGCCCTGCGCGCCGACGGCATCCAGGTGGTCGACCTCACCCCGGCCGCCATCGGCCCGTTCACGGTGCCGCCGGTCAACATGAGCCAGCACCTCGACCAACCCAACGTCAACATGGTGACCTGCGGCGGCCAGGCGACCATCCCGATGGTCGCCGCCGTCGCCCGCGTCTCCGACAAGCTCCACTACGCCGAGATCGTCGCCTCGGTCTCGTCGCGCTCGGCCGGGCCGGGCACGCGCGCCAACATCGACGAGTTCACCCGCACCACCGCGCGGGCGATCGAGGTGGTCGGCGGCGCGACCAAGGGCAAGGCGATCATCATTCTCAACCCGGCCGAACCGCCGATGATCATGCGCGACACGGTATTCACCCTCAGCGAGGGCGGCAGCGAGGACGCCATCCGCCGTTCGGTGGAAGAGATGGTCGCCGAAGTGCAGAAGTACGTTCCCGGCTACCGGCTGAAGCAGGAAGTCCAGTTCGAGCGCTATGGCGACAACAACCGCCTGAAGATCCCCGGCATGGGCGAATTCACCGGCATCAAGTCGATGATCATGCTCGAGGTCGAGGGCGCGGGCGATTATCTGCCGAGCTATTCTGGCAATCTCGACATCATGACCGCCGCGGCCAAGGCCACCGGCGAACTGCTAGCTGCGCGCCGCATGGCTGCAACCGCCTGAAAGGACGTCATTCCATGAAAGCTAACTTCAACGTCGATGCGAGCGACAAGCTCTACATCCAAGACGTGACGCTGCGCGATGGCATGCACGCCGTACGCCACATGTACGGGATCGACCATGTCCGCGCGATTGCCCAAGCGATCGAGGCTTCGGGAGTGGACGCGATCGAAGTGGCCCATGGCGATGGCCTGTCCGGCGCCAGTTTCAACTACGGCTTTGGCGCCCATACCGATTGGGAATGGCTCGAAGCCGTGGCTGAAGTGCTGGACAAGTGCGTCCTGACCACGCTGATCCTGCCGGGCGTCGGTACGGTCGAAGAATTGCGCCGTGCTTATGACATCGGTGTCCGCTCGGTTCGCGTGGCAACCCATTGCACCGAGGCCGACGTTTCCAAACAGCACATCGGTATCGCTCGTGACCTTGGCATGGACGTGGCGGGCTTCCTAATGATGAGCCACATGATCGAGCCGGAAGTGCTCGCCCAGCAGGCTCTCCTGATGGAAAGCTATGGCGCACAGTGCGTTTACGTCACCGACAGCGGCGGCGCGCTCGACATGGACGGGGTCCGCGCCCGGTTCGAAGCCTATGACCGGGTGCTGAAGCCCGAAACCCAGCGCGGGATGCACGCGCACCACAACCTGTCGCTTGGCGTGGCCAATTCGATTGTTGCGGCGCAGTGCGGCGCGGTGCGAATCGACGCCAGCCTGACCGGGATGGGCGCGGGCGCGGGCAACGCTCCGCTGGAAGTGTTCATTGCCGCTGCCGACCGCAAGGGCTGGAACCACGGCTGCGACGTCAACTTGTTGATGGATGCCGCAGAAGACCTCGTGCGTCCGTTGCAAGACCGCCCGGTTCGCGTCGATCGCGAGACGCTGAGTCTCGGCTATGCGGGTGTCTATTCCAGCTTCCTGCGTCATGCCGAAAAGGCCAGCGAAACTTACGGAATCGACACGCGCGAAATCCTGCTCGAACTTGGCCGCCGCAAGATGGTTGGCGGGCAGGAAGACATGATCGTCGATGTCGCGCTTGATATGCTGAAGTCTGAGCCCCTTGGGGCCTAAGGCTAGGCAGGGCCGTAAAGGGATCAAACTCCCCAAACACACGCAGTGCGTATTTGACGCAAAAGCACACCAGGAAGTCTACATAAGCGCATAATATTAAGCAATTCTATAAATTTGACCCCCGGTCGTTAATTCGCGGTTGCGTGAATTTTGGATCGGAAGCGGTTTCCTATTGCGAACCCCTACGCTTTTACCCTCCCCCCTTCCCTAATGCGATCTGATGCGCGGGGGAGCGCAGCTCTGCATGACGCAAAAATGATCCAATAATGACGCTGTTTCGGGCGTAAGTTGTTGAAAATGAACAGATGACGCACCCACGCCCTAACCATTACATGTACGGGCGAGGCAGAAGAGATAATTGGAATATATTACCCTATGTATAAAATGGTTGGCTGAGGGGTGCGTCATCTGTTCATTTTCAGATACTTAGCTCGAATATAGCGTCATTCTTGCGTCACTGGTGCGTCATCCTCAATAATGCGCCGTGCTTCTGATCCTGAGCCCCATAAACACCCGACCTGCACTTGTTCGCTTATATCCAATGCCAGAGACGTTGGCCTGGATGCGTTGCACAAA
>JBDKIJ010000203.1:0-3191 GCA_039797155.1 Gemmatimonadota bacterium
GTACTCCGGAGAACCGACCACGATGTCGACGTCGTGGACCTGCCCACGCACACCGCGTCCTGGCGTTTCGGTGATCGCGCCCGGCATCGACAGCGTGAGAGCGCGTGCCTCTGCTTCGGCGACAATGACGCGCGCCAGGAGGTGCCCTGAACCCAATTCCACAGAGGCGGCCTGCGCGAGCAGCGTCTCCGTCGATCCGCTAGGGCTCACCACCTGATGCACACGCGGTCGACCGACCGTGAGGGTGCCGGTCTTGTCGAACACGGCCATCTGCACCTTGGAAAGCCCTTCGAGGGCGGCCCCATTCCGTACGATGATGGCTCGGCGTGCGGCCCGATTGATCCCGCCAATGATCGCGACGGGTGCCGCAAGAATGAGCGGACAGGGGGTGGCTACCACCAGCACGGCGAGGACACGCGCCCAGTCGTGTGACGCCATCCAGGCGATGGCACACGCGACCAGTGTGAGCGGCGTGAACCAGACCGCCCATCGATCCGCCACGCGCTGAAGAGGACTCTTCGATGCCTGCGCTGAGCGGACCAATTCGACGATGCGGGCATATTGGCTTTCGCGCGCCACACGCTGTGCCCGCATGACGAGGGCTCCGTCCTGATTCACGCTGCCGGAGAGGAGCGATGTCCCAACTCCCGCGCGAACTGGCACAGGCTCGCCCGTCAAGCGCGACGTGTCCACGTGTGAGGTCCCGCTCAGCACCACCCCGTCACAGGGAATCAGTTCACCGGGCCGCACAAGCAGTTCGTCCCCGACGACAATGGCATCGGCGGTGATATCCGCGACGCGTCCCTCGTGCAGGCGGTGGGCAACACGCGGGGCGTCAGCCTCCAGCGCCTCAACGGCGTGCGAGGCACGGGCGACTGCATACGCGTCCAGCGCTTCACCGCCCGTTTGCATGAGCACCACCACGAGTCCCGCGAGCGGTTCTCCAAGGAGCAGCGCGCCGATGATGGCCAGCATCGCGACCACATCGGCGGCGAACTCGCCGCGCAGCATCCCGCGCAAGGTGCGCCACGCCACGGGAACACCGGTGATGACCAGGCCAACCAGCCAGATCAGGCGCGCACGATCGCCGGGCCCACCGGCGAGCACGACGGCCGCTCCGGCCGCGAGAAACGCCACCGTGTACAATGGCCAGCGTGGTATGTGGGACCAGATGAGCATGGTGTAGTGTAGCACGCCATTTCTCCCGGTGCCCGCCATGGCGTCGTTCCGCACACGATCACGTCGTGTGGGCATGCCGTGACGGATGCGTGCACACCGACGATATTGCCACCCTATGGGAGAGATGCATTCACAGGCAGCGCTGGCTGCCGTTGTCGACATCGCCGCGGACGCGATCATCGCCTTGGATGACAGCTTTCGCATCGTCCGATTCAATCGCGGCGCCGAGCACATTTTTGGCTGGAGCGAAAGCGAGATGCTGGGGCAGCCGCTTGATCGACTGCTGCCCATGATCGCACGCGCGGTCCACCGTGGGCACATGCGCACCTTCGCGGAAGGGGCGGTGGACGCGAGGACCATGGCGCATCGTCGCGAGATCGCCGGGCTACGCAAGAGTGGTGAACAGTTTCCCGCCGAGGCCTCCATCGCGCGTGTGACGATGGATGGCGAGCGCACGTTTATGGTGATGCTGCGTGACGTCAGTGATCGGCGCCGCTATGAGGAACGGCAGAAGTTGCTCGCGACCGCCGGCTGGGTCCTGGCCGCGTCGCTCGACGTCGAGTCCACGATGGCGACCATCGCCGAGTTGCCGGTCCCGCTCTTAGGGGAGTGGAGTCTGCTCGAACTGCTGACGCCGGATGGGGCGATCCGTCGCGCGGCGGCCTCCCATATGGATCCGCGACTGCACGAAGCCACGGCCGCCCTGTTGTCGCGGCACGCTGATCCCATGCCATCAGAGCCGGTGTTCGCGAGTGCGAGCCGTGTCGCGCACGAAACCGAAGCGCAGCGCATCACCGATGTCGTGGGATGGGCGCAGGCCAATTTCCCCGACCCGATCGTGCGCCAACGGGTCGAAGCGCTCGGTGCATCGGCGGTGCTGTTGGTGCCCCTGCGTGCTGGAGGTCGGGCGATCGGCGCGCTACATCTCGTCCGCACGCGACCGGGGGCGTCGCATGTCCTCGAAGAAGGGCATGTTGCCGATCAGTTCGCCGGCTTGGCGGCGCTGGCGCTCGAGAATGCCCGACTTTATCAGGAATCGCGCCGCGCGGTGCGTGAGCGTGACGACATGCTGGCCGTCGTGTCGCATGATCTCCGCAATCCGGTGAACGCGATCGTCATGCTCACGGGGGCGGCGCTGCATCGCGGTGAGCCTGACGATCTCAACACACCCATCATGTCGCGCGAAGAGGTGGAGTCGATTCGGTCGGCGGCGCGTCAGACCGACGGGCTGATTCAGGATCTCCAGGATGTCTCCCGCATTTCGGCCGGGCGTCTGCGCGTCGAGCGTCGTCGCGTTGATGCAGCCTCACTCCTCAAGGAGTCGGCCGATGTGTTCGAGCCGGTGATGGAAGATGCGGCACTCCGTTTCGTGCGTCGGGTGCCGGAGGCCTTGCCGATGATTCGTGCCGATCGGCATCGCCTGCAGCAGGTCCTCTCCAATCTCCTCGGGAATGCGGTGCGCTTTACCCCGCATGGCGGAGAAATCGTGTTGAGTGCCGAGGTCCACGACGGCATGCTGCGCATCGGGGTGCGAGACACCGGTCCCGGTATCGCCCCTGAGGATGTCCCGCGGCTGTTCGAGCGCTATTGGCAGGCCCCGCGACTGCTGCGTGCGGGGTCAGGGCTCGGTCTCTACATCTGCAAGGGCATTGTCGAGGCCCATGACGGCGAAATCGGCGTCGACAGTGCGGTGGGGGCTGGAAGCGAATTCTGGTTGACGGTACCGATCGCCTGAACGCCCGACGGGCTACGCCTTCAGGCGTTCGGTCCCGGTGTGTCGTACTTGCCGCCACGGATCACTGCGACGTCCGCGATAAAGGCAATGACGCCGTAATCCGTGAAATAATGCTGCGAGACATGCGTGATGATCGCGTCCGCGACCGATGCGGTAACCAGCGTTTCGATACGCACGTTCGTGCCGGGAATTTCTGCAGCATGGAGACCGCGGGATCCGGAGCCCCGACCCTCGACGACGGTGAACCCGCTCGCGCCGAGCGCGCGGAGCTCAGCGG
>JBDKIJ010000204.1:0-4555 GCA_039797155.1 Gemmatimonadota bacterium
CATCCCGCGGCATTCTTCCCGCCTTCAGCAGCTTCACGGGAACCGGCATGTATCAATACGAAACCGGCGACCGCCTGTATGCGATCGCCGGTGATGAAGTTGTGCCGGTGCGGGGGAGTGAGGCGCGCTAGGCGGTCGCTAGGCGGACGACTTCTTCATGCGCTGACCGGCCATCATCGCGAATACGATAACAGCTCCCGCCACGATACCGAGGAGCGCATCCAGAATCATTTTGGTGACCGCCGCGAGGGGGCCGGTCGCATGCGCCCAAGCCTCCAGCACCACCTCGACCGCATGGACGCCATGCGCCAGAATGCCACCACCAACGGTGAACATGGCGGCGGTGCCAAGCACCGAGAGCGTCTTCATCAGCAACGGCGCGCCTCGAAGGATAACGGATCCGAGCGCCTGCCCGCGACGATGCAACGCCAAGCCGAGATCGTCGAGCTTGACGATGCCAGCCACGAGCCCGTACACAAAGACGGTCGCGGCCACGCTCACGAGACTGAGGGACAATACCTGCTGGGAAATCGGCGCCGTGCTCATGGTTCCCAGCGCGATCACGATGATCTCGGCGGAGAGCACGAAGTCCGTGCGAATGGCCCCCTTGATCTTCCCTTGCTCGATCGCGACCAGCTGGTCGGCTGAGTACTCGGGGTGTGCGATCGCGGGCGCGACCTCGTGCGCCTCGGTGCGGTGTTGCCACTTGTGCACCAACTTCTCCACGCCTTCGAAGCAGAGGAAGAGGCCACCGATCATCATGAGGGGGACGACCGCCCATGGGGCGAACGCGCTGATCAGCAGGGCCACCGGCACCAGGATGACCTTGTTGATCAGCGATCCCTTGGCAACGGCCCACACGACCGGCAATTCCCGATCGACGTGCACACCGGAGGCCTGCTCGGCGTTGAGCGCGAGATCGTCACCCATCACGCCCGACGTTTTCTTCGCGGCCACTTTACTGAGGAGCGCGACATCGTCCATCATGGACGAAATGTCGTCAAGTAGCGCGAGCAGACTGGAAGCCATGACTCGAAGAGTGAAGACGGATTGGTTTACCGGGACGTAATCGCGCCGAGCAGGCGCTGTACGAACCCGTCAACGCTGGCGTTGGTATCGATCCAGCGGACCACCGCGACCAGATCATTCGCGGGATCGACGTAGATGATGTTGTTGCCGGCCCCTACATGGACGAACGCCGTCGCCGGCGCATTGGGGAGATACTTCCGATCCGTGTTCACGAACCAGTTCATGTACCCGTAGGTCAACTGAGCCGGTGTCGGCGTGAGCGCCTGCGTGACCCACTGGTCGGAGAGCAGGCGCTTCGTGCCCCACATCCCGCGCCGCTGTGTGAGCAATCCGAAGCGCGCCATGTCCCACGCATTGAGGATCATGCCGCCACCCCAGTGTCCGCCACCGCTCACACTCTGGACCTCGCGACCATCCAGCACGATCCAGGAATTGTCGTAGCCGTACCAGCGCCACGTATTCGATGCCCCGATCGGATCCATGATCCGCTCCTTGAGCACTTCGGGGAGTGGGCGGCGCCACACCTGGAGCGCGGCCAACGCGAGGACGTTCACACGGGTATCGTTGTACTCGTAGACGGCGCCGGGCACCTCGCGCTTACGCGTCGTCCACGTGGAGGCATCCTGCGCCGGCCGGTCTGCCCATTCCGGCTTGCCCCAGAGCGTGCCTTCCCAATCGCTGACCTGCCGCAGCAGATGATCCCAGGTGATGCGCCGATTGTGCGGCGTATCGAACGGGCGAAGCAGTCGATCATCACCTGGCCAGTCACGCGCGTATCCCGTGCCGTTGGGACGTGCGCGGACGATCGGCGGCATGGCGTGCGCGACGGTGTCGTGCACACTCTTGATCAAGCCGTCATCAACGGCAAGCCCGACCACCGTGGACACGAAGCTCTTGGTGACGCTGTTAGTGGTTTCTTCCGCATCGGGATCGCCCCATGTCGCCACCACGTAGCCGCCGCGCAGAATGACGCCGGTTGCCCCGCCACGTGCCGGAAGCGGACCGATCGGATCCCCCAACGGCTCACGACCGAACGTGCTGTAGTGATTCAATTCCAGGTCGCGCGAACTCCGACTCTCCTTCGACTTCGCAAAGGCGATGGCTTCGGCGAGCTTGGCCGAATCGAGTCCCATCGCTGACGGCGCCCGGCGCTCCCAGCTGCCACGCAGCGGCACATACGGAACCGCATCAGCTTTGGTGGTTCCACGCTTCTGTGCCATGACCTCCGGTGCCACCCCAAGGAACAGGATGGCACCGGTGATGAGCGCGCGCTTCATGCGATCGGCCCCTTGGCCGGCTTCGCCCCGATCACACCAGGGACGTTGTTGGCCTTGAGCAGGGCATTGAATGCCGGGACATCAATCGTTTCGATACGCTCGATTTCGGCCTTGATGCCGGCCCACACCTTCTCCAGATCAGCCAAACGGTCCTTCACCGGCTGCGTCACGGCCGTATTTCCTTCGACCTGCCCGAGCAGGAAGCCGTACTGGCCATTGATGCCGTTGGCGTAGTTGATGATGTCCTGACCATTGGCGGCCTTGGTCGTGAGTCGCGGATCCATCGCGTCGAGCTTGCCCGTCAGTGCCTTGCCCGCCTTGCCGATGGTGTCCGGCGCGCTCGTTTCCTTGGCGCGCGTCACGTATCCCTGTACCTGCGTCTTCACGTCGCGCAGGCGCAGCACCGCTTCATGGATATCGTTGATGCGCGTCGACAGTACGTTCGCGAGCGAATCCCGCTCGGCGATGACCGTAGTCGGTGCATCGATGCGCGGATCCTGCTTGACCTCGAGCGGGTGCGAGATCGTGGTGGTGCCCATCGTGAGCCGGACGGTGTACCGCCCCGGCGACACGCGCGCACCACCATCAGAGGGTGCACCGAAGAGCAGCACGTTGCCGACCTTGGCCGGCGCCGCGCGGCGGAGATTCCACGTGAAGCTGTTCAATCCCGCTTTGACCGGCAGCTTGTTCGCATCGTCACCCTTGGAGGCGAAGCTCCGCACGACCGTGTTGCGCGCATCGAGGAACTCGACCCGCACCGTGGTTGCACTATCCGGCGCCGCACCAAGCCGGAAGAAGATCGTGGCGCCAGCCGGCGGGTTCTTGCCGGCGTTGCTGGGCGTGAACCACCCACCACCGCCGCCAAAGAGGATCGCCGGCCGCGGCGCATAGAGATGCGCGGTCGCCTTTTCGATGCTATCGGCACGCTGACGCAGCACCGACAGGTCGTCGAGAATCCAGAACGCCCGCCCCTCGGTCGCCGCGATCAGATCGCCGTGCTTCACCTGCAGATCCGTCACCGGCACCACGGGGAAGTTGCCGCGGAACGGCAGCCACTGGGCGCCCGCATCGTACGAGACGTACACGCCGGTCTCCGTGCCGGCATACAGCAGCCCCTTCCGTACCGGATCCTCGCGCACCACGCGCACCGGCTCCCCATCGCGTAGCCCATTCACGATGCGCGTGAACGTGGCGCCGTAGTCACGCGATACGAACACGTGCGGAGTCGGATCGCCGACACGGTCCTTACGGAACGCGACGAATAGCGTCGCGGGATCATGCGGCGAGACGGCGATTTCGTTCACCAGCCCATCACCCCATGCCGCCGGCGTGATGTTCGTCCAGCTCTTGCCACCGTCCCGTGTCCGCTGAATCAGTCCGTCGTCGGTACCGACATACAGGGTTTGTGCATCGTGCGGGGATTCCTCGATCACCACGATCGTCGCGTATACCTCACCACCCGCGCCTTCGTTGGTAATCGGTCCACCACCCCACCCCTGCCGCGAACGATCATTGCGCGTGAGGTCAGCCGAGATCGGCGTCCAGCGCTGCCCACGATCGGTGGTGCGGAACAGCACGTTGCCGCCGTGATACACGACCTTGTCGTCGTGCTGCGACACTTCAATGGGCGCGGTCCAGTTGAACCGGTACTTCGTCTTGTCCGTCGGCTCCGTGAGGTTCATCTCGGGCCAGGGCATAATGGCGCGCAACAGCCCGGTGTTCGCATCCTGCTCTTCGATGATCCCCTGATAGCAGCCACCGTAGACGAAGCGTGGATTCTTCGCGCTCACGCCCATGTTGGCACTTTCACAGCCGGGGCCTTCGGTCCAATCACGGATGCCGATCGCCCCACCATCGCTCCGCGACTTGATGATCACCGACGAGTTGTCCTGCTGACCGCCGTACAGCTTGTACGGGAACTCGTCATCGACCGCCACGTGATAGAACTGCGACGTTGGCTGATTGTCCTGCGAGCTCCAGCTCTTGCCGCCATCGAGCGATACGGACGCACCACCATCGTTGGCATTGGCGACATAGCGCGGATCGTCCGGATTGATCCACACGCCATGATTGTCACCATGGGTCGCGGGTACGACGGCAAAGGTGCGGCCACCGTCAATGCTGCGCAGCAACGGGGCATTGCTCACCCACACCACATCGGCATTCTTCGGGTCCGCCGTGATGTTCATGTAGTACCACGAGCGCGTCTGGATCAGGCGATCGCCGCTCAGGAGGCGCCAGCTCTTCCC
>JBDKIJ010000205.1:0-2873 GCA_039797155.1 Gemmatimonadota bacterium
GGCCGCGCTGAAGGGGTTCGCGGCGCAATTGCCGGAGCCGGCGCGCGTGGCGCTGAGCCGGAATCCCAACGTCGCGTACATCGAGGCGGATGGGATCGCCTATGCAAATCAGCAGATCACGCGATCGACGACGCTGTGGGGGCTCGACCGGATCGACACCCGTCCTCGCACCTACGATGGCTTCTATACGGCACAGAACACGGGTGTGGGTGTCGAGGCCTATATCATGGACACTGGGATCCTTTATGGTCACCAGGAGTTCGGTGGTCGGGCGGTTCCTTTCTTCGATGCGATCAACGATGGCCTGAACGGTTCAGATTGTAACGGACACGGCTCCCACGTCGCCGGGACGGTTGGCGGCTCGACCGTTGGCGTCGCACCCGGGGTGTCGCTTTTCGCCGTTCGCGTGTTGGGTTGTAGCGGCAGTGGGTCGTGGTCTGGTGTCATCGCTGGCGTAGACGCGGTCGCGGCGAAGAAGCGGAACAATCCAACCATTCCAATGGTCGGCAACATGTCGCTGGGCGGGGGAATCTCATCGACGCTCAATACGGCCGTCACGAATGCGGTGAACGCAGGTGTTGTCATGGTGGTGGCCGCGGGCAACAGCAACGCAGATGCGTGCGGTTCCAGCCCGGCCGCAACCCCGGCTGCACTGACCGTGGGATCAACGACGAGCACTGACGCCCGGTCGTCGTTCTCCAACTACGGGTCCTGTGTGGATCTCTTCGCGCCGGGATCGAGCATCACCTCCGCGTGGTACACCGGTACGAACGTGTACAACACGATCAGTGGCACTTCCATGGCCTCACCGCACGTGGCTGGCGTCGCCGCCCTGTATCTCTCGGCAAACCCGACGGCGTCGTCCAGCGAGGCCAACGCCGCCATCGTCGGTGCCGCCACCACCGGCGTCGTGACGAGCGCAGGCACCGGCTCGCCGAATCTGCTTCTGTACAACCAGTTCGTACCACCGATTCCCTTTACCCTGACCGTGACGACCCCGACCAATGGGACCGTCACCGGCACTGGTATCAGTTGCGGAACGGATTGCACCGAGACGATCCTGTCGGGCACGTCGATCACGCTCACGGCGACGCCGGCGGCCGGCTTCCGTTTCACTGGTTGGACGGGCGCCTGCACGAATACGACGGGGACCTGCACCGTCCTCATGTCGGATAACCGGACCGTGGGCGCGACCTTCGCCCCGTTGCCGGCGCTCCATGCCGGTGATCTCGCTCTGACCAAGACGCTGGCCAAGAACGGATCCTGGAGCGCCACGTTGCGCCTCACCGCGCACGACGCCGGCCATGCCAAGCTCGGTGGGGTGGCGGTGACGGTCCGGTGGACGACCAACACCGGTGCCATCACGACGTCGACGTGCACCACCTCGACCAAGAGCTCGACGCTCGGGACCTGCACGATCACCCGTAGCAGCCTGGCGTCTTCGGTATCATCCGTGTCGGCGCAGATCACAAACATGACGCGCAGCGGCTACGGCTATGTGGCCACGCTGAATCATGCGGCGAACGGATCGGCCCCCGTCCTCTCCATCAACAAGTAGCTGCAAGTAACTGCCGCCGTGCGATACGCGCCGGATCGCTCATTCGCGATCCGGCGCGTTGTCATTTCAGAGGTGCCCATTCGCGTGGCCCGTTTTCTTCAGCGATTCACGAATAACCATACCGCACTCGCCAACCCGATCATCGACACAGCGCCGCGCACCCAGCTCTGCGGCACACGCTGCGCCAACCCGCTCATGAGATAGCCGCCGACGCTCGACCCGATCGCCATTACGAGCGCGATCGGCCAGTTCACGAGCCCCTTGATCGCGAACATCGCCGCGGCGATGCCATTGAAGCAGAGGCCGTTGAAGTTCTTGAGGCCGTTCATCTGATGGATGTTGGTCATCCCCATCAGGCCGAATGCGGCGAGCATGACAATGCCGGCGCCTGCGCCGAAATAACCGCCGTAGATCGCCACCACGAACTGCATGATCATCATGCCGCGCGTCGGCGCGATGGGGTGTTCGCCGGTCGCATGCTCCAACACATGCCGACGCAGCCACGTCATCACCTTCCCCTGCAGCGCGAACAGGATGGTGGCGCCGAATACCAGCCAAGGAACAATGGCGCGAAACTGATCATCGCTGGTGGCCATCAGCAGGAGCGCCCCGGTGATGCCACCCAGCAGGCTCGGCCACGCCAGGCGCGCCGCCCATGTGCCCGCGCCACTCAACTCCCGCCGATAGCCCATCATGCTGGCAAATGAACCAGGCCACAGGGCCACCGTGCTCGTCGCATTCGCGGCGATCGGCGGCACGCCCAACCCCAACAGCGTCGGGAAGGTGAGCAACGTCCCACCGCCGGCAATGGCGTTGACAGCGCCACTGACGGCGGAGACGGCGGCAATCGCCGCGAGCTGAGATACGGAAGGTGACGCCAGGAGCATGCAGGAAGAATCGCTGCATTGGCTCCGAAGCGTCACCCCATCCTATGCCCGAATTCAGCTCCGCTGCGTTGGCGGCTCCATGTTCTTGGGACTCGCCATCCAGCGGAGTTCCGGGTCGCTGATGGGCACCGCCAAACCGGTGGCTACCCCGGCGGATATCGCCACCGCACCCATCGTCAGTGGGTGGCGGGTATACCGCCGAGCCGCTTCCGCTGCGGTGCGACGGGCGGTCTCCTTCGCGGTTTCGGCGACCGACTCGGCCATCGTCTGCGTCCGGTCCCGGACAAACTCCGTCGTATCGCGGAGGCGCTCGGCCAGCCGCGACGGAGTCTCACCCCATCGCCGATATCGATTCCGGTCGGCCCGGAGACTCCACGCCATCCAGCCGATGCCAACGGCAATCATCGCCAGCGGCAACGGATGCTCGC
>JBDKIJ010000206.1:0-4430 GCA_039797155.1 Gemmatimonadota bacterium
CCTCGACTCGCCGGTATCCCCGAGCGTGGCGAGCCGACGTCTGGAGTTCACCGCCACCGGCACGTCGACGGCAACCGCCATCGCCAACTGCACCACCCAGGGCACGGTGAAGTCGTCCATCCGGACCTACTCCGCCGTGTGGTCACCGACCAGTACACAGCTCGGCCGCCCCATCAACAACGTCAAGTTCTACCTGTCGACGGGGAACGGCGCGGCCACGCGCTATCAGCTGTCCGTACGCGCTCGCGTCTTCTCGTCAACCGGTGCCACGCTGGTTGATCGGACCTCGATCACCTCAACGGCCGTGTTGTACGGGACGACGACGGAGAACAAGCAGGTCAACTTCGCCTTCAGCACGGCCATCCCACTCACGAGTGCGAGCTACGTCCTCTTCACCATCTCGGATGTAAACAATCCGACAGGGAGCGCGGTCAACCTCAACCTGGGTAGCGGCTCGGCGTGTGGTGGGACGACCATTGTAGGTACGTCCACCCCCACGACCACGTACCGTACTGGGAGCGCGATGGTGGTCATGGTGCAGTAACGGGAGTCGTGCGGTACTGAATGCGAAAGGGCGCCTGCACCGGATTCGGTGCCGGCGCCCTTTCGCATCCCCCTCGAACAATCAGCTCCCGACGATCGGCAACACCAGCGGCTCCACCGCTCCCGTCATCGTCCGGCCATTGAGCTCGAGATAGAGGGTCCCCTCCGTCACGGAGAGGGACCCTCTCATTCTCCGGTCCAACGTCTCGACCACTTCCTCCACGAACTCCCGGTCGAACGCGAACGCCTGAATCCGCTCGGGCTTGTACACGCGCGCGCCTTCCAGCTGCCGCAGCCACCCCAGCGGGTCCTTGTGCGTGTACACCGCCACGCGATTGGCCGCCTTGCTGGCCTTGTGCAGCCGCGCCGCATCGGGCGCCCCGATCTCGATCCACGTGGTCAGCGTCCCCGTGAGATCCCGCACGAACAGCGGCGGCTCATCGGGATCGGAGACCCCCTTCGAGAAACCGATCCCTTCGTCATGCTCGAGGCAGTACGCCAACAGCCGCGCCACGAAATACCCCGGGCTCTCCGACGGATGCATCGCCATCCGGAACTCCAGCGGGCCGTAGCACCCCCGATCCACATCCGCGAGCTCGATCTCGCACGCGTACATCGTCGATGTGAGCGCCATCGCATTAGCCCCGCTTGGCGTGAATCATGCGCCCGATGATCTGTTCATCCGACCATCGGCAGGAGGGTTCCATGGACATCATGACGTGGCTCATTGTTGGGCTGGTTGCCGGCGTACTCGCCGCCCTCGTGGTCGGCGGCGTGGGACTGATCGGCGACATCATCGTCGGCATCGTCGGGGCCTTTGTGGGCGGCTGGATCTTCCGCCAACTCGGCATCACCACCCCGTTCGCGGGACTCACGGGGGTGATCTTCACGGCGTTCATCGGTGCCGTCGTCCTGCTCTTCGTCCTGCACTTCGTGGCCGGTCGGCGATCCGTCGTCTGACACCGGAGGCCGCTGCGATCGGACGGGCCAGGCGCGACCCGTCCGACCACGTCACCGTCAACGGCAGTGCGTCAGCCAGCCGTGGCGATCTTCGATCGTCCCCTTGGCGATGCCGAGGTACTGCTGCTGCAGCTGGCGGGTAATCGGGCCGCACTTCCCCGCGCCGATCGTGATCCGGTCGATGCTCCGCACCGGCGTCAGCTCGGCTGCCGTCCCCGTAAAGAACACCTCGTCGGCCATGTAGAGCATTTCGCGCGGGATGTGCATCTCGCGCACCGGCAGTCCGAGATCCTGCGCGATCTGCATGATCGTGATGCGCGTGATCCCGCCCAGGATACTGCCGTCGAGTGGCGTGGTGATCACCGTCCCCTTCGACACCACAAACACGTTCTGCCCGGAGCCTTCGCTCACCATCCCGCTTGGGGAAAGTGCAATCCCTTCAGCGTAGCCGTTGGCGAGCGCCTCCATTTTGATGAGCTGCCCGCTGAGATAATTACCGGCGATCTTCGCCATCGCGGGAATCGTGTTCGGCTGTACGCGATGCCACGACGAGATGCACGCATCGACCCCCTGCTCGAGCGCGTCGTCACCCAGATACGCACCCCACGGCCAGCAGGGGAGATACACCTCGGTCGGTGCACCGGTCGGCACCATCCCGGCCGTGCCGTAGCCACGCACGACCATCGGGCGCAGATAGCACGCCTCAAGGCCGTTGCGCACGATCAGATCGCGCGATGCGGCCACCAGATCATCGATCGAGTACGGCACCTCCATGCGGTAGATCTTGCAGGAGTGCAGCAGTCGCTCGAGATGCTCGCGCAGGCGGAAAATGGCGGGGCCCTGCGGGGTGCTGTAGCAGCGAATCCCTTCGAACGCCGACGATCCGAATTGCACCGAATGGCTGAGAACGTGGATCGTGGCGTCGGCCCACGGGATGAAGTGACCGTCGCGCCAGATCCACTGGGTTTCGGTGATACGGCTCATGACGTTGCTCGTGGCAGCAGGGCGAAAGGGCGCGCGATCAGAGCAGCGACCGGACGGCACCGCCGTCGACGAGGACGGCCTGCCCGGTCATGAATCCCGCACGCGAAGAACAGAGGAAAGCTATCACCGCCCCGAGCTCATCGGGGCGCCCGATGCGCCCCAGCGGCGATTCGGCGGCCCAGCCGGCAAACACGCTGTCGCGATCCTGCCCCGTTCGGGTCGTGGTCGCCGTGGCGAGCGCATCCAGACGCTCCGTCGCCGTGAAACCGGGGAGGACCGTATTCACGGTCACGCCGTCTCGGCCGACCTCATCCGCCAGCGTACGAAGGAACCCCGTCACCGCCGCGCGCAGGCTGTTCGATAGCACCAGCGCCCCCTGCGGCCGTTTCACCGCCAGCGACGTGATGGCAATGACGCGCCCCCAGCCGCGCGCCTGCATCCCCGGCACGAACGCCCGCGTCAGCTCGACCACGCTCCGCAGCAGCAGGTCACTCGCCTTGGTCCACACCTCCCAGTCATGCCCTAGCGCGCTGCCTGTCGGCGGGCCGCCGGTGTTGCAGACGAGAATGTCGGGATCGCCAACTGCGGCTTTGGTCTCTGCAACCACCTGCGCAATCCCCTCAGCCGTCGAGAGATCGGCAACGATCGCGTGCACGGTGGCGCCGAACGCCTGCAGCTTCGCCGTGGCTGACGCGAGCGACGCCGCATCACGCGAGCAGATGACGAGCGTGCACCCTTCCTTCGCCAACTCTTCGGCAGCGGCGTAGGCGATACCACGACTCGCCCCACACACCAGCGCCACCTTGCCGCGAATGCCGAGGTCCATCAGCGCGTCGCCTCGCGATTTTCGGCGGAGCCGCCGGTCATCGGTGCGCCGGTGCGCAGGTAGTCGTCCGACTTGTTAATCCAATCCATGCGGGGCGGATTGAAGATGTCCACGTCGAGCGTGTCTTCGAGTGCTTCGGCACGATGCCGCACGTTGCTCGGGATGACCAGCACTTCCCCCGCGCGGACGTCCACATAGGTATCGCCCGGATTATCGGCGTGTTCTCCGATCCAGAAGCGCAGTGCCCCCGAGAGGATGTAGGTGATCTGCTCGTTGTGATGATCGTGCGCGGGGACGATAGCCCCCTGCTTCAGATACACGTGCGCCAGCATCTGACGCTCGGTGTACACGAGACGGCGGCCGATGAGCGGGGTGAGCTCTTCGACGGGCATGTCGTCCCATGCCAGCTTCCGGACATCAGCCATGGGACACCTCGCCCGCTACGGCGCTGAGGCGTTCGGCTTCGGCCTTCTTGGCCGCGGCCAGCCGGTTCTCCTTGCGCAAATCCCAGAGCATCCAGCCGCAGAAGGCGAAGGCGCCCCCGAAGCAGGTCCACACTTCGAAGAGAAACATCGGATGAAGGGACTTGAACATCGTGGGTCCTCGGCTGCAGGTTCGCGGAATCCCCGGGGCGGCTCATACCGCCCATCCATCCCACCGGGGCCCCTGCAAGTTGCACCGGACGCCCCCGTCCGGGGAGCGGGGGCCGCAGCCTTCGATCGCCAATGACCACCCCCACCCGCGTCCCCTCCGATATCGAAATCGCCCAGGCGGCGGTCATGCGCCCCATTGTCGACGTGGCCGCCGATCTGGGGCTCGCCGCCGACGACATCGACCAGTACGGCCGCTACAAGGCCAAGCTCCCCCTGGATGTGGCGACGGCGCCGGCCAAAGGACGGCTGGTCCTGGTCACGGCGATCAATCCGACCCCGGCGGGCGAGGGCAAGTCCACCGTGAGTGTCGGGCTGTCGCAGGCGCTCCGTCGCCTCGGCCACAATGCGGTGCTGTGCATGCGGGAGCCGAGCCTTGGGCCGGTGTTCGGGGTGAAGGGGGGAGCGGCTGGCGGCGGCTACTCGCAGGTGCTGCCGATGGACGACATCAACCTGCACTTCACCGG
>JBDKIJ010000207.1:0-3193 GCA_039797155.1 Gemmatimonadota bacterium
TCATCGTAACCGTCGACGGTGGCTGCCGCGGCGTGGCCGACGTGGCTGCCGGACGATTCGCCGCCACGGCCCAGCAGTATCCGCTGCGTATGGCCGAGCTTGGGGTCCAGGCGGCGGCGGAGTTTCTCCGCCGCGGGACCCGCCCCTCGGGATTCATCGACACGGGGGTCGCACTCGTGGCGGGCGCACGCCTCCCCGGGGTGGAAAGCCTGTCGGTTGAAGACGGCACCGCGCGGTGTTGGGGCACGGCATGACACGCCGGCAGCTGGCCTCCTTCGGGCCGGCGCTGGCCCTGCTTGGGGCCTGCCTGCTGTTCGCCACGCAGTCTCCGCGCTTCCTGACGCTCGACAATGCGTCGCTGATCACGCAGCAGGTGATGGTGGTCGGGGTGCTCGCCATCGGGCAGACGCTCGTCATCCTCACCGCAGGGATCGATCTGTCGTGCGGGATGCTCATGGCGCTGGGGAGCGTCATCACGACCATGCTGGCCGGTCCGGCCGGTCTGTCGCCGATGCTCGCCATGCTCGTCGGCCTTGGCGTGACCACCAGCGCGGGATTGTTGAACGGGCTTCTCGTCACGCGGGTCTCGTTGCCGCCGTTCATCGTCACCTTGGGGACGATGAACATCGCGTTTGCCCTGACCCAGATCCTGTCACGCTCGCAAAGCATCACGGAACTTCCCCCACTGCTCACGGCGCTCGGCCGCATGATTCCGCTGTTCGGGACAGGCATCGCGTACGGAGTCGTGGTGATGCTGCTGCTGTACCTGCTCGCGTGGTGGCTGCTGCGCGAGACGGCAGGTGGGCGTCATGTGTATGCGGTCGGCAATCACCCCGAAACCGCGCGACTGGTTGGCATCGACACGCAGCGCGTGCTGGTGGTCGTGTACACCGTGGCCGGCGCACTGTACGGTGTCGCCGCGCTGTTGCTGATCGGCCGCACCGGCGTGGGGGATCCGCAGGCTGGCCAGACGGAAAATCTCGATGCCATCACGGCGGTGGTCCTCGGCGGCACCAGTCTCTTCGGCGGTCGCGGAATTGTGCTGGGCTCGCTGATCGGGGCGCTGATCGTCGGCGTGTTCCGCAACGGGCTGACGCTGATGGGGATCCCATCCGTGTATCAGATCCTCGTGACCGGCGTCCTGGTCATTCTGGCGGTCGCCACCGATCAATGGTCCAGGCGCAGCGCATGACCGGCAGAGCGGCCGACAAGATCGTCCTCGAAGCCCGCGGGTTGCGCAAGCAGTTTGGGCACGTGGTCGCGCTCGATGGCACCGACTTCGATGTGCGCGCCGGGGAAATCCTGGCCGTGATCGGCGACAACGGGGCCGGCAAGTCCTCGTTGATCAAGGCCCTCTCGGGGGCATTGATCCCCGACGCCGGAACGATCCGCCTCGACGGCCGTCCAGTGCACTTCACCTCTCCACGGGATGCGCGCGCGGCCGGTATCGAAACCGTGTTCCAGGAGCTGGCGCTGGCGCCAGCGATGAGCATCGCGGAGAATCTCTTCCTCGGCCGCGAACTGAGACGGTCCGGCCTTACCGGTCGCCTACTCCGCCGTCTCGATCATCCGCGGATGCAACGTGAGGCCGCCGAGTCGCTCGACGCGCTGGGGATCGCCGTGCGCGCCATCACGCAGCCGGTGGAGACGCTCTCCGGCGGACAGCGGCAGGGCATCGCCGTCGCCCGCAGCGCGGCGTTCGCCCGCCACGTCGTGATCCTTGATGAACCGACCGCCGCCCTCGGCGTACGTGAGAGCGGCATGGTCCTCGATCTCATCCGGCGGGTCTGCGATCGGGGGCTCTCCGTTGTGCTGATCAGTCACAACATGCCACAGGTCTTCCAGCTGGCTGATCGTATTCACATTCAGCGCCTCGGTCGGCGCATCGCGCTGGTCGACACGGCCGATATCACGATGACCGAGGCCGTTGCCGTCATGACTGGCGGGACCTCGTAGTCGTTTCCATACTCTCCCTTCCCGACTCTCTCCCGAGGCTTCATGCGACAACTGTCCGTTATGCTCGCGATGTCCGTGGCGGTGGCCCCCCTGCTGCGCGCCCAGAACACATCTCCTGCGATGGCGCCAGTCAACGACCGGCCCAACCCCTACCAGATGCAGGCCGACTGGGCGAAGCTCCCGGATGGCCGTACGTGGGGTTCAACCAGCGCCGTCGCTATCGACAAGGATGGCAAGCATATCTGGGTGGCCGAACGGTGCGGCGCCAATCAGTGTGCGACATCGAACCTCGCGCCGATTCTCAAGTTTGATCCGCAGGGACGCGTCGTCGCGTCATTCGGCAGCGGGCTGATCCTGTCACCGCACGGCATTCATGTGGACCGCGACGGCAATCTCTGGGTGGTGGATTGTGCGTGCACCCTTGGCGCAACGCCGGCGCCAACGGGCAAGGGCCACCAGATCCACAAGTTCAGCCCGACCGGATCACACCTCATGTCGCTTGGCGCCCCGGGAGGCGGCCGCGACAGCGCCTTCTTCTGGCAACCCAACGCCGTGATTACGGCGCCGAACGGCGACATCTATGTGGCCGAGGGGCATTCGTCGCGCGCGGGTGCAAACGCGCGCATCCTCGTGTTCGACAAGAATGGCGGTCTCAAGCGGACATGGGGCACGTGGGGGAAAGGCGAAGGACAACTTGATCAGCCCCACGCGCTGGCGCTGGACTCCAAAGGGCGCCTCTTCATCGGGGATCGTGGCAACGATCGTATTCTGATTGTCGATCAGAACTTCACGATCCTCGACACGTGGTATCAGTTCAGCCGCCCGAGTGGCATCTGGATCGACAAGAACGACCAGATGTATGTGGCCGATTCGGAATCCGGATCGGTGAATCCGCCGCACAAGGCGTGGGTACGGGGCATCCGCATCGGCAGTGCGAAGACGGGAGCGGTTACGGCGTTCATTCCCGATCCGGAACAGAATCCACCCAGCACCAGCAGCGCGGAAGGGGTCGCGGTAGACGCCGCAGGGAACATCTACGGCGCGGAAGTCGGGCAGAAGGCGCTCAAGCGATACGAGAAAAAGCGCTGACGCGAATTCGCCATCATGCAAAGGGCCGCCCTGTCATGAGACAGGGCGGCCCTTTGTTCATCAACGCTGTGCGCCGTTACTTCTTGCGCGGCAGCTTGAGCGCGACGAGGCTCGTATTCTCCTCGGCGCCCGTCGCGAAGACGATGTA
>JBDKIJ010000208.1:0-6519 GCA_039797155.1 Gemmatimonadota bacterium
CAGCAGAGCGCCGCCGAACAGACGCGACGCGCGGCCGAGGCCATGGACAAGGTGGCGCAGCAACTCGCTTCCGCGCGCGAGGCGCAGGTCGACGCCTGGAAGGGGGAGCTCTCCGATCAGCTCGATCAGTCGATCAATGAAACCATGCAGCTGGCGCGGCAGCAGGCCGAGCTCGAACAGCGCATGAAGCAGCAGGGCGCACAGGGAGCGCAGCAGCTGCAAGGCGAGCAGGGGGCGGTTCAGCAGGGGGTGCAACAGGCCGCCGAGCGACTCGAGCAGGCGGGACGCTCCTCGTCGCTTCTGTCTCAGCGTTCGCAGAAGGCGATGGCGGAAGCCCAGCGGCGCGTGCAACAGGCCACGCAATCGATGCAGAACGCCGGGCAGGGGAGCGCGACGGAGCAGGCACAGAGTGCCATGAAGGACGCGACGGAAGCGCTCAATCAGGCGCTCAGTTCGCTCGTGCGCGATCGCGAGCGCGTCAATGGCGCCAACTCGGCATCCGGGTTCTCCGAGATGATGGAGCAGCTCAAGCAGCTCGCGCAGCAGCAGGGGCAGCTCAACCAGCAGATGCAGGGGCTCAACCTCACCGGTGCGGCCGGCGAGAAGGCGCAGCAGGCGCGGGTACTGGCCCGGCAGCAGCGCGACGTCGCCAAGACGCTGATGGATGTATCGGACGCCGATCAGACGGGGCGTACCGATGCGCTCGCCAAGGAGGCCGCGACGATCGCGCAGCAGATCGAGCGCACCGGCGTCGATCCTGCGGTTGCCGCTCGACAGCAGCAACTCTACCGCCGATTGCTCGATGCCGGCCGCTTCCTCGAGCAGGAGGAGCGGGACGACGAGGGGCCGCGCGAAGCCAAGGCCGGCACGAGCGGCGCGGCGGGACGCGTGGATGGTGCACAGTCCGGAAAGAACGCGACCAAGTTTGCCCCGCCAGGCTGGAACGAACTCCGTGGCCTCGGCCCGGACGAACGTCGCCTGGTGATTGAGTATTTCCGCCGCATCAACGGCGGCACGCCGCCATGATCCGCCGCGCGCTCGTCGGCGCGCACGGAGTGCTGGTGGTGTTGGCGCTGCTCATCCCGCAGGGTGCCATGGCGCAGGGCACGCCGCCAAACACTGGTGCCGTAGCGATTCGCCCGGATACGACCGACCCACTCACCCGAGCACTTGAGGCTGAAGATCGGAGCGCGTGGCCCGTGGCCATCGCCGCGTATCGGGAGGCGATTGATCGACAGCTCCAGCTGCCGTCACCGGATGGCGAGCGACTCGCGCTCGGTATGCTCGGCTTGGAGCGTGTCGCGGCCGAAGCGGGCCAGCTGGACGCCATCGTCACGACCATCGATGGCGTCGTCGCTCGGCGTCCGGGCGATCCAACGGTGCGCGCTGTCCAACTGCGAACGCTCACAACACTGGCGCGCGATATCGAAGCGCGGACGGCGTTCGAACAATGGCGTCGCGCCGCCAATGGTGACGCCGCGCCATATCGCGAGTATGCGCGGCTGCTGCTCCAACAGGGGCGCGCCCTCGCGGCCGATTCGCTGCTGAAAGAGGCGGCGCAGCGACTGGGTGCCGGAACGGCGTTCGTGGGAGAGGCCGCCCAGCTCCATGTGGCACTGCAACGCTGGGGGGCAGCGGCGGCCGCATTCCGTGAGGCGTTCGCCGACCAGCCATGGCTCGAGACGGCGGCGTTGTTCGCCCTGCAGCGCACGCCACCGACAGCGCGCGATTCCGTGCGGCAGCAACTCGTCACCTCGCCACCTCGGCTCGCTGCGGCGCGGGTGCTGGCCAATCTCGAGATGGCATGGGGGGAGCCCCGTCGCGCGTGGAACGTCCTCGGTGCGGTGCCGGTGAATGACTCCACCGTTGCTGCGTGGCGTGACTTTGCCGAACGCGCGGAGCTTGGCGAATCGTGGCTGGTCGCACGGGATGCCTGGCGTGCCGTCGTGGATCGGGCGCCGACGCTCGACGTACTGCGCCGCGCCGCACAGGCCGCGTTGCGCGCCGGCGATGCGGCGGGTGCCCTGGCCTTGGTTCGAACCGCTGTGCGAGTGCCTTCGGGATCGGCGGCGGACAGTATGGCGCGGCGTAGCGCGGCCATGACGCAACGGGCGATGCTGGCGATCGAAATCGAGGCGCTTGGTGACCTCGGACGGGTTCAAGAGGCGCAGCAACGGCTCGATCGCTTGCGTTCTGAACTGGACGATGACACGCGACGGGTGCTGGCCAGACCTCTGGTTGGTGCCTGGCTTCGTGTGGGCGATCTGTCTCGGGCGCGTGCGGCGATGGCCGGCACCGATCTCGAGGACGATGACGAATTGGTCGGATGGATGGCGCTCTACGAAGGCGACCTCGTGCTGGCGCGGAAGCATCTCGTGCGAGCCTCGACGCGTCGTACGGAGCTGGTCGATGCCTTGGGGATCCTCGCACGGGTCCGCATCGAGCGGTCGACGGCCTTGGGCGCGGCGTTCCTGACGGTGGCGCGGCGCGATTCGAGCGGCGCCTCGCGTCAGTTCGCGCAGCTCGCCGACTCCGTCGGGAGCGCAGCACCGGCGCTCCTCGCCATGGCCGCACGTCTGGCCCCGGGCGGTACTGCGCTGGTGGTGTGGGAGCAGGTGATCACAGCCCATCCACGAAGCCCTGAGGCCCCCGAGGCGCTCTTGGCACTGGCGCGCCTCCATCGCGATCGCCGAGACCAGGACCGCGCCATCACCCGCCTCGAGCAACTGCTCATCGAGTATCCCACGAGCGCGTTGGCGCCGCAGGCCCGTCGTGAGCTGGATCGCCTCAAGGGTCAGGTTCCGCCGGCAGGACGCTAAATTGCCCAGTATGCGGGTTCTCTCCTTCGTCTTGGCGCTCGTCACGTTCGCGCCCCGTCTGCTCTCGGCGCAGCATCTGCTGCTGCCGATGGATGATGCGCAACGCAATCACCTCAAGGCGTATGGGGTGACGTATCAGGCGCTCAAGACCGGGCAGAAGGCGGAGTGGTTCCTGAATTATCGGGGGGGTGCCTTTCTGCTCCCCGACGTTCCAGACCTTCGACGCCGTGCGGCGCTGGACGGCGTCTCCGTCGAGACCCTCAGCGATGCCGACGTGGCGGCGGCCCGAGTGGAAATCGCCGGCGGCAACATGGACGCGGTGGTGCTGGAACGATCGCCGCGTATCGCGATCTATCGCCCGGCGGATCAGCCCCCTTGGGATGATGCCGTCACGCTTGCCCTCACCTACGCCGGGATCGACTTCACGTCCGTGTGGGATGATGACGTGATGAAGGGGGACCTGTCGAAGTACGATTGGGTCCATCTCCATCACGAGGACTTCACGGGGCAATACAACAAACTGTATCTGGCCTATCGCGATGCCCCGTGGTTTGTCGCCCAGCGTGAGCGCGACATGTCCACGGCGCGTCGTTTCGGCAAGGCGGATGTGCCGGCGCTCAAGAAGGGGGTCGCGGATGGCATTCGGCAGTTCGTCGAGCGCGGCGGATTCCTGTTCGCCATGTGCGGCGCGACGGAATCCCTCGACCTGTCCATTGCCTCGCTGCTGGTGGATATCGCCGGCCCATTCTCCGATGGCACGGCTCCCGCGCCCGATGCCGACGCCCGCCTCGACTGGACGCGCGCGCTGGCCTTCACGGGGGCGCATATCGAGCCATCGCCCTACGTGAACGCGTTGAGCGATATCGATGGGCATCAGGTCAACGTGCCCTCACGCCGGCAGCCGCTTGGCACCTTCTCGCTCTTCGATTTCAGCGCCAAGCTCGATCCGGTGGCCGCCATGCTGGTGCAGAATCATCGCTCAGTCATTCCGGATTTCTACGGTGTCACCACCAGCTTCAACCGCGCCGTGGTGAAGCCGGGGGTGACCGTGTTGGCGCAGGAAGAGGGTGCCCCGTGGTCCAAGTACCTGCACGGCGACGCCGGCCGCGGCTCGTGGACGTTTCTGGGTGGGCATGATCCGGAAGATCCGCAGCATGCCATTGGCAGCGCACCGACGGATCTGTCGCTCCGGCCGAATTCGCCGGGGTATCGCCTGATCCTGAACAACGTGCTCTTCCCGGCCGCCAAGAAGAAGCCGCGCAAGACGTGATGGAAGGAGAGGCACGGCTCGCGAAAGCCGCGGCCGCCGCGATTCGCACGCAGATCCGATTGCATGGCGGCAACGAAGTCTGCTTCGTGTGCGCGGTGGACGACGATGGCATCATCACCACGGCGCGTAAGGTCGCGGCGGGTGATGTGCGCAGCGTGCTCGCACTCCCCGGGGTGGCCGAGCGTGGTGATGTGCTGGTGCACAATCATCCATCCGGTGGACTGACGCCAAGCGATGCCGATATGGAAATCGCGTATCGGCTCCACGGCAACGGCGTCGGTTTTGCCATCGTGGACAACGAGGCGACGCGCGTCTACTTCGTCACCGAAGTCCCGAAGGAACGCGCGGTCCTGCCACTCGATCCGGATGCGATCGATGTGACGCTCGGCCCGTATGGGCATGTGGCGCAGGCGATGCGTCGCCTGCATGGCGCCCGCGATTACGAGGATCGGCCGAGTCAGCGGGCGATGGCGGCCGCCGTGACGTCCACGTATAACACGGGGGGCGTGGCGCTGCTCGAGGCGGGCACCGGCGTCGGGAAATCGCTGGGGTACCTCGTGCCCGCGTTGCGGTGGGCCGCGGCGAACGGGGAGCGCACGATCGTATCCACCGCCACGATCACGCTGCAGGAACAGTTGGTGGCGAAGGATCTGCCGTTCCTGCAGCGTGCACTCGATGATCAGCCGGTGCGGTTCGCCCTGCTCAAGGGGTGGCGCAATTATCTCTGCCTGCAGCGCCTCGATCAGGCGCAGGGTGCGGGTGGCGCGCTCTTCGAGGATGAGCTCGCACGCGAAATCGCGCAGCTGACGGAGTGGGCCGCGCGCACCACCGATGGCTCGCTCGCGGATCTCGGTACGACCCCGCGGGGCGAAGTGTGGGACGAGGTCGCAGCCGAGCCGGATTTGTGTGGGCGCATGAAGTGCGCGTTCTACGATAAGTGCTTCCTCTTCAAGGCGCGCAAGGAAGCGGCCGCCGCCGACGTGGTGGTGGTGAATCATCACCTGCTGCTGTCCGATGTCGCGGTGCGCCGTCAGGCGCAGAACTGGGATGATGCCGCGGTGCTGCCGGCCTATCGTCGGCTGGTCATCGACGAGGGGCATCATCTCGAGGATGCGGCGGCGTCCCATTTGGGGAGCTCCATCACGCGACGGGCGTTGACGCGCCTCTTCAATCGCCTCGAACGTCGCGGCAAGGGGTTGTTGCCGGCGTTGGCCGAGCGACTGAGTGGTGGCAAGGATCTGCTGAGTGTGGCCAGTCTCGATCTCGTGCGCGATCGGCTCTTCTCCAGCACGCTCACCGCACGCGATCGGACGCAGCTGCTGTTCGAGCTGCTGGGCGCCGTGCTGGAACAGCAGAGTGTTGCCACGCTGCGGCTGACCGATGCCTTCGAACAGTTCGAGCTCTATCAGCACGGCATCCGTGGGACGCTCGATGAACTCCTCAAGGAAATCGAAGCGTTGGCCGATGGACTCCGACTGGTGCGTGAGCGGCTTGAGACCGACGAGAAACGGGCCGAGGAGCTCGCGTCGCTGCTGAACGAAGTCCGCGCGGTGACACGACGGCTCCAGAGTGCCGGTGATGCTTTGGCCAAGGGGCTGCGCGCGGCCGCCGACGGGCCACCCGTGGTACGATGGATGGAATTTCAGGGGAAGCCGACCGCCGCGGAGCGCAATGTCGCGGTGCATTGCGTGCCACTCGATCTCGCGCCCGTGCTCCGCGAGGATCTTTTCGGTCGCGTGAACTCGGCGGTGGTCACCAGTGCAACGCTCTCCACGCAAGGCGGCTTCACCTTTCTCGAACAGCGGCTCGGGCTCGAGCGTTCGGAGCAGACGCTGCAGACGGCGATGTTCCCGTCGCCATTCGATTATCCCCGTCAGGCGCTGCTGGTGGTCCCCAACGATGTGCCGGCACCCAATCTCGATCCGCGGGCACATTTCGATGCGGTGGCGGTGCAGCTGCGTGACCTGATGCAGGCGAGCGATGGCGGCCTCTTTGCGCTCTTCACGAGTCATCAGGACGTGCGGCGCATGGCGGAATGGTTGCGTGGGCCCGGGGATGGGAGCGCATGGCCGCTGCTCGTACACGGGGAGGAGCCACGGGATGTCCTGCTACAGCGGTTCCGCGACTCGGGGCGCGCGGTGCTGCTGGGGACCGCCACCTTCTGGGAAGGCGTGGACGTCCCGGGAGATGCCTTGCGTGGGCTCCTCATTGCGAAGCTGCCCTTTCGCGTACCGACCGAACCGATGGTGGCGGCGCAGTGTGAAGCGATCGAGGCCCGCGGTGGCAACCCGTTCGGGGAGTTCATGCTGCCGCACGCCGCCCTGCGCCTCAAACAGGGATTCGGGCGGCTCATCCGCACCGGGACCGACTCGGGGGTCGTCGTGCTTTCCGATCCGCGGTTACTGACCAAGGGGTACGGTCGCGAATTGC
>JBDKIJ010000209.1:0-5156 GCA_039797155.1 Gemmatimonadota bacterium
TCGCTGGCGACTAGAGCGTCAGGGCCACACCCGTTCCCATCCCGAACACGGTCGTTAAGCCTGATAGCGCCGATGGTACTCCGGGCGAGAGCTCGCGGGAGAGTAGGCCGTCGCCGGCACCCTTTGCAGCGCCCCCGTCACCCAGTGGCGGGGGCGTTTGCGTTTGCGTACCCTTCCGTCTCACTCCCACACCAGCCGGACGCATCCATGACCCGAGCAGGCATCGTCACCGTCGCCGGGTTCCCGAACGCCGGCAAATCGACGCTTCTCAACCGACTCGTCGGCGAGAAGCTCGCCATCACGTCGGCCAAGGCCCAGAGCACCCGCCATCGCATCGTGGGCATTCGGACCGAGGGCGAGGCGCAGATGGTCATCCTGGATACCCCGGGGCTCCTCGAGCCGCGTGATACGCTGCACAGTGCGATGCGTAACGCGGCACTCACGGCCGTACGCGATGCCGATGTGCTGGTGCATGTGGTCGATGCGACGGGCGCGATCCCCGAAAGTTTTCAAGCCGCCGCTCAGCTGAACGCGCCGCCACGCGCACGCGTCATTCTCGCGCTCAACAAGGTGGATCTGCTGACGCCGGAGCGACAGGACGTCCTCCGGACCCTGTATCCGTCGGCCGTGTTCTGCGCGGCGACGATGGGCGACGGGATCGATACCCTCGTTGCGGCCATCACCGCGGCACTTCCGATCAGTCCGTACCTCTATCCGGACGACGAGATCTCCACCCAGCCGGTGCGCTTCTTCTGCGCCGAATTCGTCCGCGAGACCGCACTTGAGCAGTTGGGCGATGAGCTGCCGCACGCACTGGCGTGTGAAATCGAGGAGTATCGGGAGGGCTCATCCCCGCTGTACATTCGGGCGGTTCTTCATGTGGAACGCGACAGTCAGAAACGCATCGTGATCGGAGCCAATGGCCAGCAGATCAAGAAACTCGGGCGTGCCGCGCGTGAGAAGATCGAGCGGTTTGTGGGACAGCCGGTCTATCTGGACCTGTGGGTGAAGGTCCTGGCCAACTGGCGCCGCAATCGCAGCGCGGTTCGTCGGCTCGGTTACGGTGACCCCGAGGCGTGAGATTCGGCGCATGATGCGGTTGGCCTGTCGCCTCGTGCTGCAGGTACTTGCCGTTGCGCTGTTGCCGATCACGGGCGACGCGCAGAGCGGCGGGTTGTTCCTGTTGGTGCCGTTTGGCGCACGCGCCGTGGCACAGGGCGAGGCCGTGGTCGCGGATAGCGCGTTGGGTACCGAGGCGATGTGGTGGAATGCGGCCGCGCTCGCGAGACTGCCCAAGCGCGAGCTGGCGGTGCATCACTCGCAGACGGTGATCGCCACGAGTGACATGGTCTCGTATGCCGTGCCGTCCAAGGTGCTTGGGACCCTCGCGGTATCCGCGTATCTCGTGAACTATGGTGACCAACAGGCCACCGATCCCGTGAGCGGGACACCGCTGGGCGTGATCACGAATCGCAATTATCAGCTTGCCGCCTCGTATGCCACGCCGATCGGTTCCCGCCTGTCGGCTGGTGTTACCTACAAATTCCTCATGCTGCGGTTTCAGTGCAGCGGGATTTGTGGGCAGGTCCCGGTGATCTCCGGTTCGACCAGTGCGCTGGACCTCGGCGCGCAGTATGCGCTGCCGACCGCGCTGCCGGTCACCATTGGCGCGAGCATTCGCAATATCGGGCCGGCGCTCCAGGTAAAGGATGCCGAGCAGGCCGATGCGTTGCCGCGCGTAATCCAACTTGGCGCTCGCTCCCGGATTCCAGTGTCGGCGCTCGCGCGCAATGACGCGACGCTTGATGTCACGCTCGATGTGCAGAGTGCGTCCGCGCTCGGCGGTGCCGCCGGCGGCCTGGGGGCAACGCTGGGATTTCGGCGGGTGGTGTTCCTGCGCGCCGGGTACAAGGTACAGCCGGGACAGGGCGGTGGACCGGCCATCGGCTTCGGCTTTGAGCGGGGGGCCCTCTCCGTGGATCTTGCGCGACGATTCGACGCATTATCGGCGCAACTAGGCGATCCGCCGACCTACGTGTCGCTGAAGGCGCGCTTTTGAGTTCGAGCGAGAAGGCGGCGTTGCGTCCGACGATGGCATTGGCCGTGGCGATGGCCTTCGCCGTGCTGATCATATGTCCGCTGTTGGGTGAGGCGCGGGCCCAGCAAGCCCCCGATCCCGTAGGCCTGGTTCGGCCGACTGCAGCGACATGGGAGGAAGGAGGCGCGGGACCGACGGTTCGGGACACGACGGCCGCCGTGGTACCGCCAGCGCCGTGGTGGGCGCCCGTGTCATCCGGGGTGGTTCCCGGGACCGGCCAGTTCGCGCTGCGGCAGCAACGCAGTGTGGCCTATGCCGTGGCCGAGGCGTTTTTGATTCTTCAATACGTCGCCGCGCGGCGCGACGGGAATCGCGATCGTTCGACCTATCGGGATCTTGCCGCCAATGTGGCGCGCAAGCCGTTCGGCGCCAATGCCGCCGTTGGACCGTGGGAGTATTACGAGGCCATGGAGAAGTTTCTCGAGAGTGGGGCCTACGACCGGATTCCCGGTGGCGCCATCGATCCTGAGACTGACCTCACGACATACAATGGCGCACGCTGGCTGTTGGCCAGAGAGACGTACTGGCGGAATCCCACCGTCGCCCCGTCGACGTCGAGCCCGGAATATCAGCGGGCGCTGGCCTTCTATCAGGAGCGCGCCGTTCGCGATGGCTTTCGTTGGAGCTGGCGTGACGCGCAGCTGCAGCAAGACCTGTATCGTCAAACCATTGCCGCGTCGAATCGCAGCTATCAGCGCGCGGTGACGATGACGGGGCTAATTGCCTTGAACCATCTGGCGAGCCTCATTGACGGTTATGTGTCGGTTCGGGTGCGCCGGTACGGCGGAGTGGCGGCGAGCCGTGTACAGCGGGTCACGAGCAACGTGGCGCTCGTCGGAGATCCCGCACGTCGGCACCTGGTGTGGCAGACCCACCTCCAGCTGGCGTTGCGACGGTGACGGGAAACGGCGCCCCCATCGAGTCGTCAGCGCACACCGGGCGTGATGCCGTGCTTCTGGTCCATCACGACCTGGCGAGCGCGTTGCGACGCGACGTCCGTCTCGCGGCGTGGCTCACGTTGCATCCCGAGGTCGATGATGTGCCCATGGACGTCGCGTCCCTCCATGAACACGTGCTGCGAGCACCACCGCGCCTCATCATGCTGGAGGGCGGCGCAGGCATGGCCACTCCGCTCGCCTTGATTCGACGTCTCAAGTCGGACCCCACGACGGCCATTACGCCCATCGTGCTCGTCACGCGTGACGATGCATCCGTCGGGCTCGATGCCGGCGCCGATGATGTGCTCGTCGCGGACATGTCCAGCGAGGAGGTTCGGGCCCGTTTGAACGCCGTGCTTCGACGGAGCGAGCGCGATCTTGATGTGCACCCCTCCACACGCCTTCCGGGTGCCCGGGCCATCGATGTGGAGCTTCGCCGCCGCTTGACGCTTGGTGAGGGGTTCGCGGCGGGGTACGCGGATCTGGATCACTTCAAGGAGTTCAACGATCGGTACGGGTACCACCATGGGAATCGTGTCATCCTGTTGGTGTCGAAGCTCCTGCACGATGTGGTGAAGGGACGATGCGGGACGGCCGGATTCGTTGGACATATCGGGGGGGATGACTTTCTCTTCGTCATTCCCCTCGAGGCAATGGCTGTGGTGTGCGATGACATTATTGCCATCTTCGATGAATTGATTCCGTACCAGTATTCCGAGCAGGACCGTGACATGGGATATTTCTTCGGCAAGGATCGTCGGGGGCAGCTCCATCGCGTGCCCCTGATGTCGTTGTCCATCGGCGTCGTGACAACCCAATCGCGACGCTTTACCCTGGTGAGCGAGGTCAGCGATTTGGCGACCGAAATGAAGACCTATGCCAAGGGGCGGCCGGGATCGCTGTGGGCGGTCGACCGGCGCGGCGGCGAACAGGGGACCAGGAACGCACCATGAACGTCTCGTGCCCTGAATGTCGGTCGGTGTTTCGCGTCGATCCTGCCAAGGTCCCCGGGAGCGGGGTTCGCGCGCGGTGTTCGGTGTGTGGGGGGGTGATCCCGGTTCCAGGGGGCGCCTTGCCGGTGGCGGTGTCACCGTCCAGGGGAACGCCGGCACCCGCCGTTGCCATGCCTGCCGCGGCACCCGAAGCGCCGGAGATGCGGCCGGTCGTTCCGACCCCCGCCTACGCGCCGCCGCCAACGACGTCGCCAGTGATCCCACCGGCCTCGCCGCCGTCGGTCATTCCCGAATGGCCCGCTGCGGGACCGCCGGTCGCTGCTTCGGCGACCTCGGCCGTGTCGACCTCGTTTACGCCGGCTACCCCGGTACCGGTTGCTCCGACGCCGGCTGCACCCATGGCGGCTGCTTCGACGCCGGCTGCACCCATGCCGGTTGCTCCGACGCCGGCTGCACCCATGCCGGTTGCTCCGACGCCGGCTGCACCTATGCCGGCTGCACCCATGCCGGTTGCTCCGACGCCGGCTGCACCCGTGCCGGTCGTTCCTACACCGGCTGCACCCGTGCCGGCGTTACCCGTATCGTCGGTTCCCACTCCGGCGTCGCCAATTCCGGCGGAACGGCGCCCGATTAATCCGTTCCTTCGAGCCGATCCGGACCAGCGGGCGCGCCGCATGGCACGCGCCCTGGTATCCGATCTGGTGGCATACCACCCGCAGAAGCGCGAGGAGGGACTGCGCGACGGGACCCTGCGCCAACTGTTCCGCGACGAAATTCGCAAGAGCTATGAGGAATACGTCGAGCAGGTCGGGCGGGAGCTGGCCGATCGGACGTCGTATTTCCAGGATGCCTTGAACGAGATTCTGGCGAACGGTCAACGCCTGTTCTGAACGGTCGGGGACGGCTAGCTTCCCTCGACACGAGTGCAGGTCTGCGGTGCGTCTTTTCCGGGCCGCTTCCCCTCGCGGGAAGCGGCTCGCGTCGTACGTGGAGGTACGGATGCAGGACGGCGAACGGCTGAAGGTATTGGCGCGCTCTGAGGAGCGGCTGGCGGACATGCGGAGGTATCTTTGACGTCGAGAGCAAGCGCTCGACGCTGAGCGCCTACGAAGAGGAGATGGCCGACGCGGCCTTCTGGAATGACCAGGAGCATGCGCGCGACATCGT
>JBDKIJ010000210.1:0-3565 GCA_039797155.1 Gemmatimonadota bacterium
AATCTCAGCGATCACCCTCTCTGCGGTGGACCCGTCGGCCATTCTCCTGCGTGCCGTGAACCTCGCCAGCGAACCGGCGGACGGCACGTGGACGATGCCGGACGATGGCCCCTGGGACATAACCCCCTGTCGCTTCGACGAAACGCCGATCGGCGCGACCGAGCAGCGACGAGGGACGCTCCCGTTTCGTGCGTCAGCGCGTGGTGTCGTGACGTTGCGTGTTCAGCGCGCGCGCGCTGAGTCCGTCGCCGACGAAGGTCGAGGCTAACACCGTCAGCAGCAGCGCGGCGCCCGGCACGAGTGCGATCCACGGCGCAACCAGCAACCACTCCCGCCCGCCGGCAATCATGTTGCCCCAACTCGCGGCGGGCGGCTGCACCCCCAGCCCCAGGAACGACAGACCGCTTTCGAGCAGAATGGCGTTGCCGACCCCCAACGTCATGCCGACCGTGGCGCTGCCCACGGCATTCGGCAGCGCATGCCGCCAGAGGGTCCGCCAAGCCGGCACACCAAGCGCCTGCGCGCTCTCGATGTACGGCAGGCGTCGCACCAGCAGGATCTCCGCGCGCACCAGCCGCATGATCGACATCCATCCGGTGCTCCCCAGGACGAGGATGACCGTCATTAGCCCAGGGCCCCACAGGGCGGCAATCACGAGGAGCAGGACCAGGCGCGGGATCGCCAGCAACGCGTCCGACAGCGCCGTGATGACGCGATCGACGACGCCCCCCAGCCATCCGGCGACGGCGCCGAGCGCAATCCCTACAGCGCCGGACAGGAGCGTGCCGACGATACCAACGAACAGCGAAATGCGCGCCCCGATCCACACCCGGATGCCGAGATCACGACCGAAGGCATCGGTGCCGAACAGATGCCAATGTCCGCCCGGATCGCGTGAGAGCGGCGGCAACAGACGCGTGGACAGCACGTCGCCAATGTCGGTGAGCGACGCCGGCGCAAAGAACGGAACCACCAACGCACCGACCACCAACAACAGCAGCGCGAGCACCCCGATGCGGTAGGTCACGCGACGGCGTCTCGACGGCGGGGGTCAAGCCACGGGAGCAGCAGATCCGCCAGCAGGTTCGACATGATCACCGCGGTGGCGTATACAACCGTCAACGCCAGCACGACCGGATAATCGCGGCTGGCGATCGCGCTCAGCATCAAACGACCCAGCCCGGGCCACGCGAAGATCTGCTCCGCGAACACCGAACCGGCGAGAATGCCTGGGAGCGTCAGACCAAACAGCACCACGAGCGGCGCAACGGCGGGCTGGAGGAGGTAGCGCCATATGAGCGTCGACGTGGGAAGGCCGCGTCCCGTGGCTGCCACGACAAAAGGCGAACCCACGGTCTCACGAAGGGCGGACCTCGCATAGCGCGCCACGCCGGCCAAGCCAGGCACCGTCAGGACCACCAGAGGCAGGACGGCATGGCGCCACCGATCCATCCATTCGATGGCATCCCCGTTTGCCGAAGGGCTGCGCATGCCGAACGCCGGCAATCGCAACCAGTCAGGGAGGCCAAGCCATGCGGCCCCCGACGTGAAAACGGCAATGAGCGCGAGCGCGAGCCAGAAACTTGGCGTCGCATAGGCCGCGGTCAGTACGATGGTGATCAGGGAATCCGTCGCGCCGCGCCTGAGCCCGATGGCCTGCATGAGTCCGATCACCGTACCAATCACGAAGCTCAGCAGGAGGGAAACGCCACCGAGAAACAGCGAGATCGGCAGCGCCTCTGCAATGAGAGCGAGCACCGGTCGTCCCTGCGCGAGACTCTGCCCGAGATCCCCCTGCAGCAGGGCCGTCATCCACCGCGCATATTGCAGCAGGATCGGAGCATCGAGCCCCAGCTGCGCACGCACGCGGGCCGCCTCGGCGGCAGTCGCCGACGGCGCGATGAGCAGCGTGGCCGGGTCACCCGGGGCCAGATGGATCAGCGCAAAGGTGAGGGTCGTGACCAGCCAGAGCAGGAGCAGGGCGTCCAGGAGCCGTCGGAGAAATACGTGCACGGTCGGATGATGCCTCCGGCGCACCGCGCGTCAAGCGATGACGCGCCCCAGCGGTATCAGGTATGGCGTCGCTCGCGGCGAACGCTGGCCTTCATCGGGGTCCTTGCCCTCTGCGGTGCCTGTACCGTCACGCCGCGACCGGCTGGCGTCGCGGTCATGGCATCGGGGACCGATCTCGAATCGGGGAACCCGCTGGTCACCGTCCATCCGCTGTCTCGACAGCTGCAGCGCTACGCGCTGTTCACAACGCTGGTCCAGCTCGACAGTCTGCTGCAGCCGGTGCCGTACTACGCGCGCCGGTGGACCTGGTCCGCCGATCAGCGCGTGCTCACCATGTACCTCGAACCGACACTTCATTGGCATGATGGGACGCCGACCACGGCCTACGATGTCGTGTTCACGATCAACGCCGCGCGCGATGCGCAGTTGGGGTCACCACGACGCGCCGATGTCGGGCAGATCGCAGCGGTGGAGGCCGTCGATGACACCACGGTGCAACTCCGCTTCGAGACGCCGCGGCGCACACTCCCTCTCATTCTCGCGGAGTTGCCGATCGTGCCTCGGCATCGCCTCGATACCGTGCCACGTACGCGGTGGCGTGCCCATCCCTTTTCTACAGCGCCGCTCGGCAACGGGCCGTTCCGCTTCGCGTCGCGGACACCAGGACGACAGTGGCGTTTCGAACGACACGCGGGTTTCCCCGCCTCGATGGGAGGGCCGCCACGACTTGAGGCGCTCGTCATCGCGGTGGTTGACGAGGCCGCGACGAAATTCGCGGGCCTCGTCAGCGGAGAGCTCGACGTCGCAGGCGTGTCGCCATCGATGGCACAACTGGTGGCGCGCGACCCAACGCTCGACCTGATGTCACCACCCGTCCTGTTCTCGACGGTGCTGGCCTTCAACACGACGCGTGCTCCATTCGACGATCGACGCATCCGGCAGGCCATTTCGTCTGCGATCAATCGCACACGGCTCATTGACGCCGCCGTGGCGGGCTTTGGCGTGCCGGCGGTGCACGCCGTGCCGCCGGGACTGCCTGTTTCTCCGCAGGCCGAGGCCGGTGCGGTGGCGCCCCGGACGGCACTGGCCGATTCGCTGCTCGATGCCGCCGGGTGGACACGCGATCCGCGCACGGGGCGCCGGCAGCGCAATGGCATCCCGTTGCACATGACCGTGTTGACGGTGGGTAGTGGCGACATGGCGGTCGAGCAACTGGTTCAGGCAGACCTACAGGCGCGAGGCATTGACGTCGAACTGCAGGTGATGGAGTTCGCCACCTTTTTGACGACCGTGCGCGCGACAGACAAGCAGTTTGATGTCGCGCTGACCGGTATTCCGGGTGACATCGCCCTTGGGCATCTCGACGCCATGTTTTCGTCGGCACAACGCGGTGGAGCACTCGACTACACGGGCTTTCACGACCCGGAGCTAGACCGCGCCATCGCTGTGGCCCGTCAAGCTGCACCCGAAGACGCCGCGCTCGCATGGCGCCGTGTCGATGCCCTGCTGGCATCGCATCAGCCGGTGGCGTGGCTCTATCACGCGCGGGGTG
>JBDKIJ010000211.1:0-9310 GCA_039797155.1 Gemmatimonadota bacterium
GCCTCCGTATCGGGATATTCCTCGAGCTGCCGCCGAAGCGCCGCGGCCAAATGCGGCAAGCGGACGGCGTCGTCGTAGGCGTACGCGCGCGCGCCCACCTCGCGATCCAGCAGTTCGGCCACCATCAGCAACGAGTGCGGCGCGTCACTCGTGAACGCCGTCCACGCCGCCTTGGCGTGCGACAGATCGTCGGGTTGGATGGCACGGCGCTCGTCATACAGCGGCCGGTACTTCTCGGGAGAAAGCGGACCGAGATAGCAGTCGGCAGGGACAATGCTGAGACGGGGACGCGCGCCCTCGGGTCGATCGGCAAGGCGCGCCAGCACCTGAATCAGCTGCAGTTGATCGTACAGGTCCGGTTCGAACCAGAGGACGAGCTCGTCCGCCTCCGTGCATGCCGCCAGCCGCGCATCCCGCTCGGCGAACTCGGCCATGACGCGTGATTGGGTCGCCCACCCGCGACTGGCAAGGAATTCGCCACGCGCCCGATGGAACGCCACGAGGTCGGCGTCAGGTGGAACGGGGCCATCATGGAGGAGGTCGCGCCAGGGGAGCTGATCCCCAGAGAGGCCGGATTGTCCCAGCGCGGCGGCGGCGATATCGCCGTTCGTCAGGTGGAGGGTCGCCATGAGAATGCGTATGTTGTCCGAACCCGGACCGATTCGCCAGTCTTTTCGTACCGCAAGTCCGGACTCGCCGTTCTACCGCCGGCCAGTTCAGCCCTTCTGCCCGTCGTCTGATGTCCGAGCCGCGCCTCACCACACCGACCCCGCCGACCGCCACGCTGGACGAGCCCCTGCTCGCCGGCGACCCGGCCGAAGCGATCGCACTGGATCCGCTCCTGGACACCGGCACCACGATGTGGGCCGTGATATTTGCCGGCGGTATCGGGACCCGGTTCTGGCCGCTCAGCACCCCCAAGCGCCCCAAGCCGTTGTTGGCGCTCGTCAACGAGCGACCACTGCTCGCGGACACCGTCGCGCGGCTCGCCCCGCTGATCCCCGCCGACCGGGTGCTTGTGGTCACCAGCGCCGACATCGCGGAGACGCTGCACGCCGCGATCTCCGAGGTCCCCAAGCAGAACATGCTGATCGAGCCTCGGCCGCTGGGGACCGCCGCCGCCCTGGCGTGGGGAGCGCAGGAGGTCGCGCGCCGCGCCGGCCCGGACGCGGTCTTCTGTGCCATGCACGCAGACCTGGCCGTCGGCTACCCCGATGTACTGCGCACGACGCTGCGGCGGGCCGGCAGTCTTGCGGCGGCGGAGCCGGTGTTGATCACCCTCGGGGCCCCGCCGACACGCGCGGAGACCGGCTTCGGCTATCTGCAGCCCGGGATGCCGCTCGATCCGCTCGTCTCGCGCGCGGAAGGGGGCACCTGTCGTGTCGAGCACTTCGTCGAGAAGCCGCACGCCGCGCTCGCCGATGTGCTCATCGACAAGGGCGCCCTGTGGAATACCGGCATTTTCGTCTGGCGCGCCCGCATCGTGCTCGAGGAATTGGCGGCGCACACGCCGGAAATCGCGCAGGCGCTAACCACGCTCGAGGCGGGAGACCTCGCCACCTTCGCGCAGCTCGTGACCTCTGTATCCATCGACCGCGGGCTGCTGGAGCGGAGTGCGCGCGTCGTCGTGATTCCCTCCGAATTCGCGTGGGATGACGTGGGCACCTGGGCCTCACTGCGTCGCGTGCGCGAACTCGATGATACCGGGAACGGCGTGATGGGGCACGTGCACTGCATCGACGCCTCCGGCAACGTCATTCATGCCGACGGCGGCTGCGTGGTGGTGTACGGGGTGAGTGGCATGATCGTCGTGAGCATTGATGGGCTCACCTTCGTCACGTCACTGGAAAAGGCGACTGATCTGGCGCCACTGCTGAATGCGCTGCCTGGGAGTCTGCGCTTCAATCCCGGGCGGAGCTGACGACACTGCGGGTGCAGGGTGAAGGGGGATCTGGAAGCCGGAGGCAGGACATCCTGCTTCCGGCGTCCTGAAATCCTTCCCCCTGTTCCCGCTGTACCACATCACCGACCGCGAAACACCGGCATCCGCTTCTCGCGAAACGCCGCGAGCGCTTCCCGGACATCCTCGCTCGCGAAGCACTGCTTGATCGCCGTCAGCTCATCGCGTAGCTGCGCATCGAGCGTCACATCAGCACTCGCCAACAGCAGCTGCTTGGTCTTCGCGAACGCGAGGGGCGGACCGGAAGCCAGCTGCGCGGCAAAGGCCGCTACGGCCTCGGCAAAGATCGCATCGTCGTACACCGCCGTACACAGGCCAATCTGCTGCGCCTCCTGCGCAGAGAGATCACGTCCCGTGAGCAGGATCTCCGTCGCGCGCGCGTGGCCGACGAGTCGCGGCAGAAACCATGTAGTCCCCGCATCCGGCGACAAACCACGTCGCACATATCCGGCCGTACACGTAGCCGACGCCGCCATGATACGGAGATCGCAGGCCAACGCCAACCCAAACCCGGCGCCCGCTGCCGGACCATTGATTGCCGCGATGACCGGCTTTTCGCACCCGACGATCGCCTGGACCCACCGCCCGACCCACGCGTAGGGATCACGCTGAGCTTCCGGCGAGTCGTCGAGGCCAGCGGGATCATTGAGATCGAGCCCGGCGCAGAACCCGCGCCCATTGCCCGTGATGACAATCACGCGAACGGCTCGATCAGCGGCTGCCTCGTGCACTGCCGCCGGCAACTCGACCGACAACCGGGGATTCACCGCATTGAGACGGTCGGCGCGATCGAGACGGATCGTACGCACCCCTTCGTCGGTGGTGTCGACACGAAGATGAACGAAGTCCACGACACACTCTCGCGTAAGAAATGACCGGAGTTCGCGCACCGGACCTGCCGGTCCATGGTCCGCATTCACGAATGTATGCGCCGTGACAATCCGCCGCCCCACTACCACCAGCCGTGGTGCTTCCACTAGATCACAGGGAGACTGATCACGTTGTCCTCCACGCCGGACCTGCTCGCATGGCTGCTTCGAACTCCGCCGCCACCCTTCTTGCTGATGACGCAGGCGCGTCGCCGACGCCGCTGTCCTGCTGCGATGCACTCGCGCGCACCGCAACGGAAACCTGCCGACAGCACGAGCGGCTCTCGCGGCTGATGGATCTCGCGGTCTCACCGTCGGAGCTTGAAGCGGCCCATGCCATGGTCGACACGATTGACCTGGCGCTGGCGGAAACGGTGAAGGACTTCGAACGGTATTGCGGCAACGGCACCGGCTCCGACATCGCCGACGTTCGCGCCGCCGCCAATGCCCTCTGGCTCGCGGCCCGCGAGTACCTGCGGCGTCACAGTATTGCCGAAAAGGCCTCGCGACAGATTGCCCAACGCGATGAACAGACGTTCGGCGATCTCCATTTCGATTACGAACTGGAAGCGTCGGCGCTCCTCGGCCTCAAGCAGGCTGGCGCCGCCTACCAGAAGCTGCGCCCCGAATCGAAGTGTCTCTAACCGCCGATCAGCGGTAACTCGAACAGCAGCGTGCTCGGCTGTGGGTCGCGCGTGAGATAGATCTGCAGCCGTTCGATGATCGCGGGAGCCGTCACGCGCACCGCCAGCAATTCCCGCTCCGTCTTCGGCGTGAGCGTCGGATAGAAATTCAGCGTGCAGTGCGGGGAGAACAGGAACCGCGAGCGCTTGAAGGGGAGCCCGCAGCGGGCCATGCGCTCATGCAGCTCACGCAGCGGCCCATGCGGTGCCAACGGCAGCGAAATGATGTCGGTCTGCATGAAGCGGTGTGGCTTCCCGAAAGGCAGCGACATCGGTGCCGTAGAGGCCGCAATCGGCTCCAGTGCTTCGCGAATGCGTTCCACCGGGGTATCCGTGGGAATCGAGCCCACCCCCGAAGATCCGACCAGCGTCACATGCGGCGGCGTCAGGCGTGCCAGCTTGGGGTCGTACTGCTGTTGAATCGCCCGCACGACGGCGCCGGCTTCACCGGGGAGCTCTGCGAGAACGAATATGCCGAAGGACGCTGCCATCTCGGCAATCTAGCCACCCTTCCACACCACTCACCCGGGGACGTGGGGTCCGTTATCTACGCGGGGTCCACTATTCTTGTGGTATGGCACACGACTTCGCTGGACAGGTGATCCTGCTGACGGGCGCATCGAGCGGCATCGGTGCCGAATTGGCGCGACAGTTTGCGGCGGCGGGTGGACGCCTGGCCCTCGTGGCGCGCGATGCCACGCGGCTTGAAGCCGTGGCCGCCGAGTGCCGCGCAGCCGGCGGGGACGTGCTGGTGGTGCCAGCTGACGTCAGCATCGAGTCGTCCTGTGCCGATGTGGTCGCGCGCACGGTCGCGCACTACGGTCGCCTCGATATCCTGGTCAATAACGCCGGGCTCGGCGCGAGCGGCGCCTTCGACGAGATCACCGACCTCACGATCTTCGAGACGCTGATGAAGGTGAACTACCTCGGCAGCGTCTGGTGCACCGCCTACGCCCTTCCGCACCTGAAGCAATCGCGTGGCCGCATCGTGGCCGTGTCGAGTTTGACGGGATTGACCGGCGTCCCCAAGCGGACCGCGTATGCCGCCACCAAGCACGCCATGGCCGGTTTCTTCGATTCGCTGCGCATCGAACTCGATGGGACCGGTGTCTCGGTGACGGTGATCTATCCGGGGTTTGTCTTCTCGGAGATCAATCAGCGGGCGCTCTCCCCCGATGGCACGCCATTCGGAGAACGCGGCTACAAGCGGACGCCGAAGGAAACGATGGAGACCGCCACCTGCTGTCAGCTGATTCTGCGCGCCACGGCCCGCCGCGATCGTGACTGCGTGATGACCTTCAAGGGAAAAATCGGGCGTCTGCTCAAACTCGTGTCGCCGCGCCTCGTTGACGAGATCGCCCGCCGCACGATCGCGTCGCGTCAGTAATGCCGGTCAGCGAGTCCGCGCTGGCTCAGGCGGCGCAACGTCTCCGCGAGGGCGGTCTGGTCGCCTTTCCGACCGAAACGGTCTACGGCCTTGGGGCGCATGCGCTCGATCCGGAAGCGGTCGCCCGCATCTATGCCGCCAAAGGTCGTCCGGCATGGAACCCGGTCATCGTGCACGTCCCGGATCTCGCACATGCGCGCCCGTTATCGCGTGCGTGGCCGGCGACCGCCGAAGCGCTCGCCGGGGCATTCTGGCCGGGCCCCCTCACGCTGGTGGTTCCCAAGGCGCCGATGATTCCCGACGTGACCACGGCGGGGCGCGACGCGGTGGGGATCCGCGTGCCGGCACATCCCGTGGCGCTGGCGTTGCTGCGCGAGGCCGCCATCCCGGTTGCGGCACCCAGCGCCAACCGATTTACCCAGGTGAGTCCCACGACCGCCGACGATGTGGCCCGATCCCTCGGCGACCGGGTGGATTGCCTCCTGGACGGTGGCCCGTGCGAGGTGGGGATCGAAAGCACCGTGGTGGACTGTACCGGTCCAGACGTCGTACTCCTGCGCCCCGGCATGATCAGCGCGGCGGAGATCGCCCAGGTCGTGTCGCCCCTTGGCGTCACCGTGCGAACGGCCGCCCCCGTGTCGCTCCCCCACGATGCGGGTGCCCCGGTTGAGGCACCGCGTGGACCAGGGATGGTCGATCGGCACTACGCCCCCACGGCGGAGGTCTGGCTGGTGGCCCCCCCGCCGTCGCATGACGTACAGGAGGCGCTCGAGGCCGCGTTTGCCGCCGGGGTGGATCGGGGCCCGGTCCGTGCACTCTGGCGCACGCTCGATTGCTCGCGACCGGGGCTCGACGTGCAGCGAATGCCGACCGATCCTGCCCCCTATGCGCGGGCGCTCTACCGGGCGCTGCATGATGCGGATGCCGCGGGGGTGACCCTACTGCTCATCGAGCTCCCGCCAACTGACGATTCGGCGTGGGATGGCGTCAGGGACCGGCTCACGCGGGCCTCACGCTAGACTATCTTTCTCGGATGCTTCCCATCGACCTCACCGGCAAACGCGCGCTCGTCGCGGGCGTGGCCGACGACAACGGGTTCGGCTTCGCCATCGCGAAGGCCCTCGCCGAGGCGGGCGCCAGCGTGTGCGTCGCCACGTGGCCGCCAGCCCTGAACATCTTCCTGACCCTCCTCGAGCGCGGGAAGATGGACGAGTCGCGGCGGTTGCCCGACGGGTCGATGCTGACGTTCGAGAAGATCTATCCGCTCGACGCCATGTTCGACACATACGCCGACGTCCCCGAGGATGTGCGCGAGTCGAAGCGGTATGCCGGATGCGGCGACTTCTCGATCGACGGGCTGGCCAAGGCGCTCGTGGCCGATTTCGGCGAGCAGCCGCTCGACATCCTGATTCATTCGCTGGCGAATGGTCCGGAAGTGAAGAAGCCGCTGCTCGAAACGTCACGCGCAGGCTATCTCGCGGCGTCGAGCGCCAGCGCGTATTCGCTGGTGTCGATGGTGGCGCATCTGGGGCCGCACATGCGCGCCGGCGGCTCGGTGTGCTCGCTCACGTACATGGCGAGCGAGAAGGCGGTGCCAGGCTACGGTGGCGGCATGTCGTCGGCCAAGGCGCAGCTCGAGAGTGACACGCGGACGCTGTCATTCGAAGCCGGTCGCAAGTGGGGACTGCGGATCAACACCATCTCCGCGGGCCCGTACGCGTCGCGCGCCGCGAGCGCCATCGGCATCATCGAGAACATGGTGAAGTACTGCACCGCGAACTCGCCGCTCCCCGAAGAGCTGTCGGCGCGCGAAGTGGGTACGACGGCGGCCTTCCTCGCGAGCGCGCTCGCGAGTGGCATCACCGGGTCCACGGTCTATGTGGACAAGGGGTATCACGCGATGGGGATGGCGGTCGCGCCCCCGGATCCGGAGCGCGCGTTTCGGTGAGTGCCGACGTCACGGGAACTGCCACGATCCTGCTGGCCGAGGATGACAACAGCGTCCGCGGGATCGTGAGCCGCGTGCTCACGACGCACGGCTATCGTGTGCTGGAGGCGTCGCGCGGTGATGATGCGCTGGCGTTGTGGCGTGCGCATCACGGGGAGACTGGCCGCATCGACCTGTTGGTGACCGATGTCATGATGCCGGGAAGCACCGGTCGCGAACTCGTGCACGAGTTGCGCGCGATCGAGCCGTCGCTGCCGGTGCTCTTCACCTCCGGCTATCTCGAAGATGCCGCGACCGCCGGAGACGACGCGCGGATCACGCAGTATCTCGAGAAGCCGTTTGCGACGGCGAAGTTGTTGCTGGCGGTGCGCCAGTTGCTCGCCACGCGTGGAGTCTGACACCGAGCACACCCATCGATCGTGGCGCATGTTGGCGCTGCTGGCGTGTGCGGAGCTGCTGGGGATGAGCGGGTGGTTTGCCGGGAGCGCAGTGGCCCCGCAGTTGGCTGAGCGGTGGGCGCTGAACGCCAGTGAGGTTGGCGGCCTCACAACGGCCGTGCAGCTCGGGTTCGTCGGCGGGACCGCACTGTCGGCCGTGCTCAATCTTGCCGATATCATCGCCGCGCGGCGGCTTTTCGCGATGGCCGCGGTCGCCGGCGCCCTTGCCAATCTGTGGCTGGCCTTCGCGCCATCGTACCGCACGGCGCTGGTGGCGCGCGCCCTGTGTGGCGCCTGCATGGCCGGGGTGTATCCGCCGGCGATGAAGATGGCCGCCACCTGGTTTCGCGCGCGACGTGGACTTGCCGTCGGCGTAATCGTTGGCGCTCTCACCGTTGGTAAAGCGCTCCCCTACCTCGTGCAGGCGGTGCCCCATGCTACCGTCACGCACATCGTCGCGGCGACATCGACGGCCATGCTCATCGCGGCCGCACTGATCCTGATCGGATACGACGACGGGCCCTTCGCGTTTCCATCACGACCGTTTGCGTGGCACCGCATTGGCGACGTGATCCGCGCGCGCCCCTGGCGTCTCGCGACCGGCGGCTACCTCGGCCATATGGCCGAACTGTACTCGTACTGGACGTGGATTCCGGCGTTTCTCGCGGCGAGCAGTTTCGCGCATGGCGATAATCCCGCCACGCGGCAACTCGTCGCTGCGCTGTCCTTTGGCGTGATTGCCGTGGGTGGCATCGGGTGCGTGTGGGGTGGCGTTGTTGCGGATCGGATTGGTCGCGAGCGACTGGTGATTGGCGCGATGGCCGCCAGTGGGGGCTGTGCCCTGCTCATCGGACTGGCATTCGGTCGATCGTGGTGGATCCTCGCGCCGCTGACCTTGGCGTGGGGATTCTTCGTCATTGCGGACAGCGCGCAGTTCTCGGTCCTTGTCACGGAAAGCGTGCCACCTCATGCCGTGGGTACGGCGCTGACGCTGCAAACCTCCGTGGGGTTCCTGCTGACCACCCTCACGATTCAGCTGGTGCCCATCCTCGAACGACGATGGGGATGGGCATGGACATTTCCGCTGCTGGCGATCGGTCCACTGCTTGGCATTCAGGCCATTCGACAGCTCGTCGCTCTCAAGGCGGGGCCGGCTGCGGAACCATCACCATCCGCACGGCTTCGATGAGCTGATCGCGAGAAAACGGCTTGGAAAGGAACGCGGTGAGTGGATCTTCTCCGTTCCGCAATTCTTCCTTGCTGTAGCCCGACATGAAGACGACCGGGATATGCGGTGACGCGCGGCGCAGGAGACGCACCAGTTCCGGTCCGCCCATCTCGGGCATGCGGATATCCGTGATGACGGCATCGATACCACCCGGATTGGCATACCACACCTGCAGCGCATCGGCGCCATGCTGCGCCTCCAGCACGTGGAACCCGCTGTGCTCGAGAATCCGTCGCAGTGCCATGCGGACCGGCTTCTCATCTTCGACGAGCAGGATGCTCACGCGCTTGCCAACGGTCGATGCGGACGGCGCGGGCGCATCAGGTGTCGTGACCGACGGGACTGTCGTAACGGGTACAACGGGTACAACGGGTACAGCCGCGTCGTCGCGTGAAACCGTCGCCACCTGCTTATCAGCGGCCGCTGCCGGGAAGTACAGGGAAAACACCGTCCCCATCCCGGGACTGCTCTCCAGGTGGATCATGCCTCCAGCCTGTTGCACGATCCCGAACACCGTCGCAAGACCAAGGCCGGTCCCGGCGCCTACCTCCTTGGTGGTGAAGAACGGTTCGAACGCATGCTGCTGCGTTTCCTCATCCATGCCGTGCCCCGTATCGCGAACGCGCAGCCGTACCGCCGAGCCGATCGTCGCGCCAGGCAACCGGATGAGATCTGCCGCACCAAGCACGACATGAGACGTCTCCACTTGGAGCAACCCACCCCGCCCCTGCACACCGGGCACAGGCTTGAGCATCGCATCGCGGGCATTCACGGCAAGATTGAGCAGCACCTGCTCCA
>JBDKIJ010000212.1:0-8125 GCA_039797155.1 Gemmatimonadota bacterium
CCTGGCGGGGGAGTTCGCTGGTGGTCGGGACAAGGCCGTACGGTGCAGCAAGGGCCCACGCAAAGTCGGGCACCATCCGGCGCAGGCGCGTGGGGCGCTCGTGCCGGAGGTTGAGGATTCCCTCGGTGTGCTTCATCTCGACGCGCGTCCGCGCGAATTCGAGCCCCTTGGGTCCGAAGCGCGACATCATCCAATTCACGAACGGGCGCAGCGGGCGTGGCGTCCGACGCAGCGGAAGACCGCCATTCGAACGTTCGAGTTGCTGGACAAATCCGCGCACGGGTCCGCGGCGATCGCCCTGATCCTCCAGAGGGCGGATACTGAGCGCGTCGCCCAGCAGGGCGATCAATTCGCGGCCACGCGCCGTGCGCTCGATCAGCCACTGATCACCCGATCCCCCCATGTATCCCACGGTGAGATCGCTGAGGCTGTTCGTATAGTCGAAACAGGAGCGGCAGGTGAGCGGAAAGAAATCCCGCGGCAACCGCGAAATGGGGAGCGTGAGAAACGGGCGGTGCTCCACCCGACCGTCCGTGAAGCGGAGCTCCACGTACATCGTCGCCAGAAACTCGAGATACGTGACCGTCTCCGGCTGGTCCGTGAGCAGCGACAGAAACTGATGAAACTGCGCCGTCGTGGTGTTGTCGCTGCACGGCGTGCCGATCACGTAGAGGCGCTCCAATCCGAAGCGCGACTCGAGTGCCCGCAGCGCATGGACCTGACACGCGACACCGATGAACGCGAGCCGCTGATAGCCCAAGGCGACGGCCTGCTCGACGAGCGCCACCAACGGCGCGTAGCCCATCTTCATGCCGCGCACGGCGGCCATCGACTCGGCCGACGTCACCAGCGCCGGGACTGGTTTCCAGCGATCGTCCGGGTCCGAGGCCGTCGCGATGACGGCATCCACGAGCCCCCGCTCAAGCAATTTCTCGCCGATGGTCGTCGTGATACCGGTCCACTGCGCCCCCTCGACGGCCGGCTCGAGGCGCGCCCGATACATCGCCTGAAAGACGCCGAAGTGCTGCTCGTCCGTGCGCGCGGCGTCGCGCGTCCGTCCATGCACCGCGACTTCAAGTTCGTCGTAGCGGGGGTGAATGAACTGACACGCCTTGCCGCACTGGTCCGCCATGCTGCTCCGCGAGACGCCGCAGTCGGTGCACAGGTCGCGGGAGGGCGCATCACCGAGCACGGGAAGCCCACGCCCCGGGGTACGCACTCCAGGGGCGGTCGCCGTCGACACAGGCGCGGGCGTGAAGGCGATCATGCGCGGCTCACGATTGCAGGACCGCCGGCAACAGGTCACCCTGCCGCGTGAAGACGGCCGTCGCGCTATCGCGCGAGGCACTGCGCAGCGCCAACCAGGCCGATGCGGCAAACAACGCGGCCTCCACCCCGAACACGACGAGATACCCGTCCACCGGTGAGCCCAGCGCGGCTCGCGCCACATCCACCCCTGCGGCGCCAGACAAGGTGCCGAGGGCATACGCCAACGCCTGCGCCGCACCGAAGACGCCGAGTCGGAGCCCGGCGCGTCCATCGCTCTTGTCGCCGGTCAGTGACATCATCGAACCGATGGCCCCGATGGCGAAGACCCCATTCGCCAAGCCGAGCAGCAGCACAACGAGGCGGAAGTAGCGCACATCCCCAACGGCCGGTGAGGCCACGAGCGCCGTGTACGTCAACGCCGACGCGAGACAGCCTGCCGCCGCCCAGTGCCGAAGCTGTCCACGCCGGGTCGCGAGGATCGCGGTCGCGATCATGCCGACCAGCACGCCACCATGATGCGTCCCGGAAAGCGCAGTGCTCTCTCCGGGGGTCATCCCGAAGGCGATACCGGCAAACGGCTCGAGAATCAGGTCCTGCGCGCTGTAGGCGAACATCGCCAGAAACACGAACCCGGCGAACAGTCGCGCGGCTGGTTCGTTCCACACGGTGTGGAGCGCCGACGCGAACGTGCGGTCGGCGGCGGCCGGGGCCTGCGATGGCGCGGCGACGGGACGCGCCCCACGCTCGATGCCGATGGTGGCGATCCACGCGACAAGGAATCCGACGCCGCCGATCCCGCCGGCGATCATCATCAGCCGCTCAAAGGAGAACGGATCGAGGAGGGCCCCCGAGGTGGCCGCCGTGATGATGATCCCGACGATCATGAGGATCCACGTGATGGCGGCCGCACCGGCGCGCTGCGACGCATCAGATCGTTCACTCATGAGCGCGAGCAGCGGCGTGCCGGCCGCACTGACACCGGCGCCAAGCACGACACTGGCTACGGCGGCGAGGGCAATGCCCCACCCGGGCGAGCGTGCCATGATCGGAATGCTGGCGGCCACGGCGAGCCCAGCGAGGGCGCACACGGCCAAACCACCAAGGATCCACGGCGTGCGTCGCGCGGTCGCATCGCTGGCATGACCGAGACGCGGGCGCAGGATGAGCTGCACGCCGAAGTGCAGCGCGACGAGGAAGCCCGGCACCGTGGCGGGGAGCGCGAGCTCCACGACAATCACACGATTGATCGTAGTGGTCAGCAGCACGACGACCGCGCCGATCGCGGCCTGTACCAGGCCAAGGCGCATGATCTGCGGCCACGAGAGTGACGTCATCGCCGAACTCACGGCAACCCTCCAGCCACCAGTGGGCGAACCGCGAACGCCGTCACCATCATGCCGCTGACATAGAAGGGGACGCCGAGGGCACTTAGCCATAACGCGCGCTCGCGCGGTGCTTGGAGGAAGCGCCACATCATCACTGCTTGCACGAGTGCCAACACACCAACGGTGAGGGCGTGATGCAGCCGCGCGTGCTGCACCAGCAGCACAATGACACCCAGCTGCGCGAGCAGCATGACCACCGAGGCCACCCAGGCCGCGCCCGAAGCGCCCAGCTGCACGGGGAGTGAACGGATCCCCATGCGACGATCCCCATCCATCGCCTTGAAGTCGTTCAGCGTCATGATGCCGTGGGCGCCCACGCTGTACAGCGCGGCGATGAGCAGCAGCAGGGCAGGAGGCAGCTGATTTCCGAGCATGATGCCGGCGCCGGTGATCCACGCCAGCCCTTCGTAGGTGATGCCCACGGCGAGATTTCCAATCCACCCATTCCGCTTGAAGCGGAATGGGGGCGCGCTGTAGCCCCACGAGAAGAGCAGCGCGATCGCGACCGCGCCGACGCCGAAAGTCCCGAGCGGCAACGCCGCAAGCAGGCAGAGCGCACTCCAGCCGATCGCAATCGCGAGCCCCCAGTGTCCGGGAATGCGTCCTGAGGGGATGGGGCGATCCGGCTCGTTGATCGCATCCACCTCACGGTCGAACCAGTCATTGACGGCCTGACTCGATGCGCACACGAGCGGCCCGGTCAGTCCGATCCCCAGCGCCAATGTCCACAGGCGCTCGCCAGCCAACGGCACCCCGGCGGAAATCGCGCCGCAGGTGAACGCCCACATGGGGGGGAACCAGGTGACCGGCTTGAGCAGCGTCAGGACCGCTCGAGGGTCCGGACGTGCTGATGCCGGCCGTACAGAAAGACTGACGCTCATACTTGTCCAGTTTAGTTTACAGTACGGCGCTCCGATAGAGTCCAGCGATACCGCAGGGCAAATCCAGCCAAATTGTTCAGTGGGACGAAGACGTCCGACGCCGGTCGGCGGTGGCGAGCGGCGACGGGCGGCCGATCAGCCGAGGGCGGTTACCCGCCCCCCTCGTCGTCGCGCTCGCCGTCCGGTGACACCAAGCGGTGGCGACGCAGCTTCACGTACAGGCTCTGCCGGCTCACGCCCAGCACCTCGGCCGCCGAGGTCCGGTTGTCGTTGGTCAGCTCAAGCGCCGCCTCGATGAAGTGCCGCTCCACGAGGTCGATGGTGTCCCGCACCAGATCCCGGAGTGATACCCGACCGACCAGCCCCGTCAGCTCTTCCACGGCGCGCGTCAGGTCTCGCGCCCCCTGTGGTCCGCTGGCCAATCGCCGGCCGATGTCGCGGATCGTGAAGGCGATGCAGGGACGGTCGCCCTCCGGGCTCCACACGGCCGATACCTCGACTTCGCTCTGCAGGCCAAGACTGCCGCGGGCGGAGGTCGCCATGAGGCGGACCGCGGCGTGCTTGCGGAGCATGCTGATGAAAACCGGGAAATCGGCCCCGGGGCGCCCGATGTAGGCCGATAGGCTCGTGCCCCGAACCTGATCCTCGCTGGCCATTTCCGCCATGTCGAGAAAGGCATGGTTGGCCGACAGGATGGACCCGTCGAGATCCGTCACGACAATCGCGTCGGGCGAACGCTCCAGCAGGTCCAACAGGCGGGTCGAGGAGCCCGGGGCCCGGTTCCCGCCACCGCTGTCAGCTGGCGAGACGCGCAGCAGCAGCAACGTCGCCGATTCCTGACGGAAACAGGAGGCCGAGACGTGATGATCGCGCCCATCGCTCATCGTGATGGTGATATCACCGGCACGCCCGGCGCTCCGTGCGGTCGCGATCAGCTCTTCCACGGTCCGTACCGCCCCCGGCTCCACGCCAAAGGGGAAAGTGCGCCCGATCAAGCGGTCGACGGGCTCATCGAAGATGTGCGCCGCGGCCTGATTGGCGTCGAGCACTTTCATGTTCGACGCGTCGAGCACCAGAATCCCGTCGTTGGCCAGCTGGAAGAGCAGGCGGTAGCGCGTTTCGACATGCCGCAGGCGCCAATAATCGCGCTCCATTGCCTGCTGGGATTCGACGAGGCGCTGCTGCAGCGCGGCCACCTGGCGCATGTCGCGCCCCACGGCCACGATGTGCCCTCCTTTCCCCAGGCGCATCGCCACGTACGAAATCGGGACGTCGCTGGCATCCCCGATGTGATGATTCACCTGACGCCGCTTGGAGACCCCATGCAAGGTGGCCTCCTTGGTCAGCGTCTCCATCTTGGAGCGGGTCTCGGAGGTCGCCGTGTCAGGCCAGTAACGCCCAGGCCACAACGTTGAGGCCTCGCTCAGGGGGGTACTGTCACCGGAGACCAATACTTGATGAACCACCCCATCGGCATCGAGGACCACCGCGAGATCACCCGCGGAGGCCAGCAACGAAGCAGCAAGGGAGGGATCGAGGGCCCCGAGGGCGGGGTCAGTCGCGCGCGCGCGCTTCACGGACATCCCGACCGCTCACCGTGCCCACGTGGCGCGCCTGAGCGGCACGCGCACTGGCCAGCAGGGTGTGCGCCACGCGTGGCGCCTCCCGTGCACTGTCGGCAATGGCGTCAGCCCCCACCGATTGCGCCAGCTCGGGCTCATCGCTGAAGACCTGTCCGCCGACCATGATCTGGACGTGCGGATTGCGTGAGGCGGCACGAAGCCGCCGGATGTCGCGTCGCAGCATCGACAGCCGTTGTTCGCTGCCGACGGAAAACCCAATGACGTCGTACCACTCCGTCCCCACCATCGTTAACAGATCACCCTCCGTCCACGGGGCGCCGACCAAGACGCGCCATCCGTCCCGAAGGAGGAATTCGCCGACCATGATGATCCCCAGCGTGTGCTGCTCGCCGGGAATGCACGTCAACAAGATATTGCCGACCGGTTCGGTTTGTCCCGCATCTGCCAAAAACAGTTGGGATAGGTCGCGCAGGAGGCGCTGCATCCGCCCCAGCGCGACGGTCACCTCGACGAAATCGCAGTCGTCGTTCTCCCACATGGTGCCCAGCTCACGGGCGGCCGGGGCGATCAGGTCGAGGTAGACCATGTCGACGGCGGCCCCCGCGTCGATCAAGTGACGAATGCACTGGGCCCCGGCCTGCTCGTCATGGCTGCGAATGGCGGCAATGAACGTGGTCAGGTCGGATGGCACGATCGGTCGAACGGCCGGGCGGTCCGTCTGCTGGACACCCGGGCCTGAACGGTTTCCCGTCATGAGACGCGGAACGAGGTCATCGTGGATCGTGCGTTCGAGTCGCTCAAGACGCTGACTGCGGGGCGCAGTATGGAGGCGGGGCACGACCTCGCATCCATCCGAGGACTGGACCACCGACCGGGTGTCTGAAGCGGCAGGCTGGGGGGGTGCGCCGAACATGTGGGCGGGGATTCGGGGGCGCAATGGCGAAGTACGGGATGGGACGAGTTCAATCGAAATCGCCCCATCGATTCCGGCGATTATGGTACCGGCTGGTCCGATTGTCAAGAAAAGTAGACGTCAGGAAAGATTGACAATCCGTGAGGCGAGTCGTACCATCGAATCATCTGGGTAGCGAACCCCCGGAAGAGACGGCTGATGACAGTTGTGCCCACCCAATCGACGGCGGCCCCGGCGGCTGCCATAGGACGTCCCGAGGCCCCCAGGCCGCGGGCCGGACTTTACACGCCCGAAGAGCGCCTGCGTCGCGATGCGACCAAGTGGACGCTCGTACAAGGGCTGCTCGCACCCCTCCAGTTTCTGGTGATGGCGGTGTCGGTGGTGCTGGTCGTCCGCTTCCTCCGCACTGGCGAGGGGCTGATGGCGGCCAATGTCTCCATCGTCGTCAAGACCCTGACGCTGTACACCATCATGGTCACCGGCGCGATCTGGGAAAAAGTCGTCTTCGGCCAGTACCTGTTTGCCGAACCGTTCTTCTGGGAGGACGTCGTCAGCTTCGGCGTCATTGCCCTGCATACCGCCTATCTCGCGGGGCTCTGGCTGGCGTGGCCCCCCCGCTCCCTCATGGTGTTGGCCTTGGTCGCGTACGCGGCCTACACGGTGAACGCCATCCAATTTGTTCTCAAGCTGCGGGCGGCCCGGTTGCAAGAGGCGGACGACAAGGCGCGCATCCTCGCGTCAGGGGTGGCGGCATGAGTGCCGTCCTCGAGTTACCGGTGCTGCGCGAGCGCGGCCAGCGGGAAGTCTTCTGTGGGCTCACCGGGATCGTGTGGCTGCATCGCAAGATGCAGGACGCGTTCTTCCTCGTGGTGGGCTCCCGCACCTGTGCGCATCTGCTGCAATCGGCGGCTGGCGTCATGATCTTTGCCGAGCCGCGCTTCGCCACGGCCATTCTCGGTGAGCGGGATCTGGCCGGATTGGCGGATGCCAACGAGGAGCTCGATCGCGTGGTGACGCAGCTGCTGGCGCGTCGCCCGGACATCACGACGCTCTTCCTCGTCGGGTCCTGCCCCTCGGAAGTGATCAAGCTCGATCTCGAGCGCGCCGCCGAACGGCTCAATGCGCAGACCATGCCGCGGGTGCGCATCGTGAACTATTCGGGGAGCGGGATCGAGACGACGTTCACGCAGGGCGAAGACAGCTGTCTCAAGGCGTTGGTGCCGCAACTCCCCGCCAGCACCACCACGACACCGGAACTGCTGGTGGTGGGCACGCTCGCCGATGTGGTCGAGGATCAGTTCACCCGCACCTTCACCAAGCTCGGGATTCCGGTCCGCTTCTTCCCGCCGCGTCGGGCGCGCGCGTTGCCGCCGGTGGGCGCGAATACGCGCCTGTTGCTGGCTCAACCCTTCGTCGGCGACACGGCGCGGGCGTTGATCGCACGCGGAGCAACCCTCCTCTCGGCGCCATACCCCTTCGGCGTGGAAGGCACGACGGCGTGGCTGCGTGCCGCATCGGATGCGTGGCAGATCGATCCCGCGCACTTCGACGACGTGACACGGCCGAGCATCGAGCGGGCGCGCCTCGCGTTGTCGCGCTATCGCGCGTGGCTCAGCGGGCGCCGCCTGTTCTTCTTCCCGGACTCCCAGCTGGAAATCCCGCTCGCGCGCTTTCTGCACGAGGAGTGCGGGGTCGAACTGGTTGAAGTCGGGACGCCGTACCTCGATCGGCAGATGTTGGCCGGTGAACTCGGTCGGTTCCCCGCCCACACCCGGCTCAGCGAAGGGCAGGATGTGGATCGGCAACTCGATCGCTGCCGCGCCGCGCGCCCCGACCTCACCATCTGCGGGCTCGGGCTCGCCAATCCGCTCGAAGCGGAAGGGCTGCGGACGAAGTGGTCGATCGAGCTGGTCTTCTCGCCGATCCACGGCTACGAGCAGGCGGGTGATCTCGCCGAACTGTTCGTGCGGCCGATCGATCGCGCCCAACGCCTCGCCGTCTAAGGAGCCACGCATGGAACTCACGCTGTGGACCTACGAAGGGCCGACCCATGTCGGCGCGATGCGCATTGCGACGTCGATGAAGGGCGTTCAC
>JBDKIJ010000213.1:0-3182 GCA_039797155.1 Gemmatimonadota bacterium
TTCGCGTCCGCGCCGCGCTTCGCCAGCTCGTCCATGTCGATCGGCGTGCCGCGCGGCAACCCGTGCAGCAGGCGCTTGATTGGACTTTGCGGTGATACTGCCATGGAGTGCGAATTCTATCGCACTTTTCAAACATCGGCACCAGCGATGTTTGGGATTCTCCCGTGTATTCGCCTGAGAAACGATTATTGCTCCATCTTCCAAGCACAGGTGTGAGGCGGTCCCCGCCCGCCGCACGCAGCGGATCCTCTGGAAGGACGGCGCCTTCGCGCCACGCTCGACCGTGGTGCGCTGCACGGTTTCCCGAGACACCCGTCTGGGACTCGAGGGCACTATGCGCGACACCATGAAGAAGCCACGACACAAGACGCCTTCGGCGGCGAGGAGACGCAGGTGTCGCTGATCGGCGAGCTCGATGTCGTGGGCGGCGCGACCGTGTCGCTGGTCGACAACTTCGACAACGCCGCCGGCAAGGGCGTGGAGGTCGTGTACGCGCGCGGCCTGACCGTGCAGGCGGGCGCGACGCTGCTCACGAACGGGATCAAGGTCGTGACGCGCAACGCGCTCATACAGGGCACGGTCGACAATCCCGCGAACATCTGCGTGGTGCCGGATGTGCCGGACCCGGATGTGAACGGCGACGGCCATGTGAACGGCATCGACCTGGCGTTCGTGCTGACCTACTGGGGCACCACGGCGCCGATCGCGGACCTCGACGACGACGGGCTCGTGGCGGGCGCGGACATGGCGATCGTGCTCAACGGGTGGACGGGGTGATGTCGGCGGCGCGAGCGGGTTGAGGTCGGGGCGTCATCCGTTCCGCAGATTGCATCTGCGGGCACTCCAGTCGACGGTGGCCGCGTCGGTGGCACTCCAGTTGAAGGTGCCCCGGCGGAGGGTGGCCGCAGACGAAGTCGGCGGAGCACGGGGCGTCGTAGTCGAACGCCACACCATTCGTGCATGCTTCCTGTCGGGCAACCATCGCGCCGCGGCATGTCGAACCCGATCGATGACGGAAAGCGGTGACAGCGGGCAGCACACGCCCGGTCGCGGCATCGTCCCGGCACGCAGCGTCATGCAATCCGTCGACTTCTCGCGCGGAGCACGCCGCCACTCAATCTCTTCCCCCCTGATTTTCCAACGGAGGATCGAGAGATGGCGTGTACAGAAAACCGTGAGATTCCGAACCGTTTCGCCCGCACCCTCCGGTGGACCACGCGTTCTGCCGCTGCCGGCGTTGCGAGCATCGCCGTGGCCGCGCAGGGCGCGATCATCGACTTTGAGGACTTCGCCACGCCGAACACCTGCGGCTACTACTTCGACAACTTCGGCGTCATGCCCAGCAGCTACGCGGGCTTCAACTGGAGCACCGACTTCCCGTTCTCGGGTGACATCTGCACGCCGGCGAATTCGATGGCCGTGTATCGCAACACGCAGTCGCCCGGCATGTCGCCGTCAGGTTTCTCGACTGCGATTCCGCAAGGCACCCGCGCGGGCTTCATCCCCGTCTACTGGAGTTGGGGCGAACTCAGGATGTCTCGCACCGAAGCGTGGGCCTTCCACGGCGCGGCGTTCGCGGGCATCTGGCGCAACAACGTCTGGGTGAGGCTGGAGGGATACCAGGGAACCACCCAGACGCACACCCACCTGGCGTTCCTCGGCGCGGCAGGCGTCTCGCAGCAGGTGAATGTGAACTTCACCGGGATCGACCGCCTTGTCATTCGAGTGCAACTCGGCAACTGGGCCGGCTGGGACGGCGACCTGCCGATGACCACGATCGACAACATCTCGTACACGGTTGTCCCCGCACCGGGCGCGCTTGCGCTCTTCGCGCTCGCGGGCAGCGTGCGCCGACGTCGTGCTCGATAGGAAATGAACTCACTTCGCCACCGCGACTACCGCGTCCACACGCTGGAGACTTCCATGACGACAACCGCACGATGTTCGCTCATTCTCGCTCTGCTCGCGCTTTCTGCGACCAGCGTGGTCCACGCAGAGACCATCACCTTCGAAGATGTGCCGACACCGAACACCGACGACTACAACTTCCAGTGGGGCCCCGTGGCCACGGGCTACCGCGGGTTCAACTGGTCGACCAACTGGAATGGCACCTTCGAGCTTCCGATTTTCTCGGCGGCCGTCTATCAGAACACCGCGTCGCTCACTCTGCCGTCGGGCTTCCAGACCGCGATCCCCCAGGGTACGCGTGCGCTCTTCACCCCCGGTGACTTCGATCAGGGCTACTGCTTCCTGCAGATGTCGCGCAGCGAGTCTTGGAACATTAGCAGCCTGAGCGTCGCAGCCGCGTGGCGAAGCGGCGTGACAGTCGAACTGCTCGGCCTCCGCAACAACCAGACGGTGTTCAACTCCTTCACCACGCTCGGCGCAAGCGGTGTGATGAACCACCTGTCCGTGAACCAGTCGGAGATCGACACGCTCCTGGTCATCGGCTACGGCGGCCAGCCGTCGTACCCGGTGAGTGACAACTCGATCCTGATCATCGACAACATCAGCTACACGATCCCCGCACCCGGCGCGCTGGCGCTCTTCGCGCTTGCGGGCGGCGCGCGACGACGTCGGCGCCGGTGAAATGCGAGCGCGGGACAGGTACTCGTCGCCGACGGCACCGACGAGGCCGCGGCGCGCATCGAGCGCGTGCTGACGAACGATCCGATGATGGGTGTGTTCCGCCACGCCGACGCGGGGTATGAGCTCGCGAAGGAGTGCGCGCGGACGGAGGCGGTCAAGAATCCGATGTTGTAGCGCTCGCCGCGGCGGCGGCTCGCTTTGGTGCTGCGGGCGGGCGCTGACTCGGAACGCCAGCGCTCGCGCCCGTTACGCGACGCGCTCGCCATGGTGCTGCGAAACCGTGGGGTGCAGACGGCGCGAACCGCTCAGCCGCCATCACGCGGATCGCACGGCGACGACACGACCGACTCCCCGGCCAGGAACCACGCGTCTCCCGCGACAATCGATTCGGGAACAGGCACGCCATTCCGAACCTCGGTGAGTGAGAGCTGCGCGCCGCTCGGAATGTTCCAGCGAACGGCGTCGGCGCCTGCGGTCACCCGAAGCTGCAGGCCCGGCGCGTCGCAGTCGGCCGATCCCCCACACTCGTCACGCAGGCGGTTGAAGGTCTTTCGGCTGACGTACAGAAAGCAATCCTTCTCGAGCCCCGCGCC
>JBDKIJ010000214.1:0-2701 GCA_039797155.1 Gemmatimonadota bacterium
GAATTCACTGCCCGATCCATCACCACACCGGCCGTCGCTGAAGACCGGGCGGAACGAAGCGCATCGGTCGCCGCGCGGCGACGACTGATTGCCTCTGGGGCGGCGGGGACCTACGTGCACGAGGTCCTCATCGAACGGGACTCCGCGATCGCCCGCTGGCCGGATCACGTCGATCGGCCACTTCGCGTCTTTGTTGGTGATGGTGGGGCGCTCGATGGATGGAATGCCGAGTTCACAGACGCCGTCCGCGACGCCTTCGACCGCTGGAGCCGGACGGGGATCCCCGTGCGTTTCACGTACGTCGTGGATGCCTCACAGGCGGATGTCAAGGTGCAGTTCCGCGACCGGTTCGCTGAAGGGATCAGCGGGAAAACCATCTGGAGTCGAGACCGTGATCACTGGCTGCAGTCGGCCGACATTCAGCTGGCCCTGACGCATCCGGCGGGCGGATTCGTCTCGGTTGGGCAAATGCATGCGATTGCCCTGCACGAGGTGGGTCATCTGTTGGGGCTCGATCATACGGCATCGGCCGAGCACATCATGTCGCCACGCATTCGTGTGCGTGATCTGAGTGACGCCGATCAGGCAACGGTCCGCCTCCTCTATCGCGTACCAGCCGGCTCACTGCGCTAGCGGCATCCGGTTGCCACATGCGGTTGCCATATGCGGTTTCCGCATGCGGTAGTTGCCACTCGCGACGTCGCTGTTAGCGACGCGAGAACACGATCGTCCGGTCCTTCGCGCCACGGGACTGCACGGTCAGACGGACCGGACCGGATGCCGTCGCGAGGGCGCGGCGTAGCACTACGGCATCCCGCACCGGGACATCATTGATTTGGCGCACCACGTCGCCGCTGCGGAGCCCCGCCTCGGCGGCTGGCGTCCCTTGTGGCACCCGGAGCACCAGCACGCCGGGCTTGAGACGCAGGTTTGTGAAAAACTCCTCGTCCATCGTCGCGAACTCCGCTCCCGCGAACGTCGCCAGGGCATTCGCTTCGGGACGGGGGACCAACGTGAGATTCGGCAAGGGCCGCCCGGTGACGTCCAATGCCCGAACGACCAGCGTATCCGCCGAGATTTTGAGGGGGCTCGACGCCGAAGGGCGTACGGCGACTACGACCGGCATCTCCGCGGCGCGCCCGGCCCGCCGCACGCGCACGCGCACCGTGTCGCCGGGCACGAGCAACTCGGGATAGTTCACCGCCCACCGCTGCACATCACGGCCGTTGTAGGCCACGACGGTATCGCCCGTCATGATCCCCGCGCGCTCGGCAGGCGAACGTGCCTCCACACTCTCGACGAGCGGATACTCGCAGTGACTGGTGTAGACGCCGGTGGGTTCGACGGTGCGCACCTGGGCCCCCGACATCGCCAATCCGAGATGGCCGCGCGAGGCCGCGAGCGTTTGCCCCTGTACGACCACGAGCCGGCGTGATGAGTCGGCCGCGCGGACGGCCTGCGCCGTGAACCCGGCGATCTCCGGCTGCAAACGGCGGATCATGATTTCCATGCGCGGCGACACCTCACGCATGAGGGAGTCCAGGCGTGGCGTCATGACACGCGACAGTGAATCGAGACGTGGCGCGATCACCCGCGAGAGCGAATCGATGCGCGGGGCCATGGCGCGCGACAGTGAGTCCACGCGCGGCGTCAGGTCCAGCATGACCGAATCGAGGCGTGTGCGCAGCCGGGCCAAGCGGACGGCATCTTCGCCCATCAGCTGGCGCGACCGCAACAACTCGGCGGCCGCGCTCTCCAACTCACGACGCAATCGTAAAACCGTTTGCCCTTCCGGCGCGTGTACGAGCGGTGAGGGCATGGACTCCAGTGCGCGGCAGACATTGAGCAGTGCCGTTCGTCGTGATTGCTGTGCCTCACCGATCCGGACAGTTCCGACGATGAGCATCATGCTGACGCCAAACAGACGTATGGGTCGCATATCAGTACCGCTCCACCAACTTGTCGACCGGCAGCGCCGCACCGAGCTGCTGCAGCGTGGCTTCCCGTGCCGCCCAGGCGGACAGGAAGTAGTGGTTCAGCAGCGGATCCTGCGGGGCCTCGCGCAACGCTGCACGCGACGCGGCCATCATGTCGTCGAGCGCCGCCAATCGCGCGCGATAGACTTCCGATGACTGTGAGACGCTATCGTTGGCGGCGAGCCAGAGTGCGGCGCGCTCGTAATCCTGTTGCGCGCGATCCAGGAGTGCGGTCGCCGACGTGATGCTCAGCGGTGGCTCGTCGAGGCGTGCCATGGCAGCACCCAATCCCGCGCGCGTGGCATCGGTCACCCCTGAGCCTCCGGTGACTCGGCCAAGCACGGCGCCACCTGCCACGAGCACCAACGCGGCGGCGACACGCCGAGCTCTCGCGCCCCACGACACGCGTACATCGCGTGGGTGCGCATGCATCGACGCGTCCGCCCGCATCGCATCCATGATCGCATCGAATGACGTCAGCGACGGCAGCGTACCGACCGGCGCGCTTGAGACCGACGCACTCATGACCGCCGCGGCGCGGGCCACAAGCTGACTCATGGCCTCGAGTTCCCGACGACATGCGGCGCACGCCGTAAGGTGCGCGCGCTCCTCATCCGAGAAGCCATCGTGATCGAACGCCGCGAGGCGTTCCCGCTCAAGGTGTGGCATACCGACAGTCCTGATCGATGGAGACATCCCCGTGATCCAGCATCGGGGCAAGCAGG